>JAIBAI010000034.1 GCA_019695235.1 Bacteroidia bacterium
TGCAATGACAATCTGAAAGGTTGTGATTTGCTTTCAGTTCCTTGAAATTCCGATATTTGCCACAACAGGTGCCATCACCAGTGCAAACGCTGTGACGTTGTGATTTGCTTTCAGTTCCTTGAAATACCGATATTTGCCACAACACCCTGCACTTTGCGAAGTTTTATATCATTGTTGTGATTTGCTTTCAGTTCCTTGAAATACCGATATTTGCCACAACGGTGTTTCAAAATTTACGCTTGACAGGTTTGTTGTGATTTGCTTTCAGTTCCTTGAAATACCGATATTTGCCACAACATACTTTAATGTGTTGTACTGATATCAGGTGTTTCGGCGGTTTTTTAGGAATTAAAAACGAGAACCCCCTGAGGTGTTTTACACTTCAGCCGGGGTTTTTTCGTTTCTGGGAGGAAAGGAAAGCTTGCAAGGGCGGTGGTAGGGGACTATTTTAACCCCAAACTAAAAAGCAGTTGCAATTGGTGCGGTTGTGATTTGCTTTATGGATGTTGTGTTTATTTTTTAAGGTATCCATTCTTTCGCCTGAAAACCGGTGGTTTTCAGCGCTCAGGTCTTTCCTTGAAACCCCGATAGCTATCGGGGCGATATTTACCACAACGTTCCGCTTGCGCTAAATCTTCAAGCGATTGTTGTGATTTACTTTATGGATGTTGTGTTTATTTTTTAAGGTATCCATGCTTTCGCCTGAAAACCGGTGGTTTTCAGTGCTCAGGTCAGCTCCTTGAAACCCCGATAGCTATCGGGGCGATATTTACAACAATCGTACTTTGATGTGTTGTACTGATATCAGGTGTTTCGGCGGTTTTTTAGGAATTAAAAACGAGAACCCCCTGAGGTGTTTTGCGCTTCAGTCGGGGTTTTTTCGTTTCTGGGTGGAAGTGAAAACTTGTAAGGGCAGCAGTACTTGCAGTATTTAAAACAGTTCCAATTGTTGAGGCACCCCAATTCTTGGTGCTTCTTTGCGACCATAATATATTTCAATATCGCCAAACTGCTTGTCGGTGATTGTTAAAATACCAATATGTCCTTTTTCGGGTAATAGTTTACGTACACGTTTTAGGTGCACTTCTGCATTCTCACGGCTGCTGCAATGGCGCATGTAAATGCTGAACTGAAACATTGAAAAACCATCGGCAAGTATCTGTTTGCGAAACTTCGCATAAATCTTGCGTTCGGCTTTTGTCTCAGTGGGCAAATCAAAAAAGACGAGAATCCACAAAATACGGTAATGGTTAAGCCGGTCGTGCGACATGGCAGTTTATTACATTTCCGGGTAAATAATTCTACGCTGCTCCCCGGCATAGCAACGTGCCAGTGAGGCTGTAGTGCGCTGCAAGGCAACCATCAACGGACTTATTTCACCATCCATCTGAATATCAAGTGCCGGTATTTTTAAAAGCCGGGCCTTTAAGTCGGTGTTTAACTCTTTGTACGGGAGCTTTTCTCTGAGAATCTCAAGTACCAGCTGATCAACATAGGGGCGGTAGGGTTCCATGATATCATCGGCAAGAGCGTAGGCATTGTACCTGTTGCGGTGAAATATGCCCAATGTTGGCAAAAGCCCTGAACCTACCAGGCTACGGGCTGTTGCAGCCCTTAAAATGGCATAACCATAATTTAGCAGGTTGTTGGGCGGGTTCCCGTCACGCTTCCGGTAAAAATCTAAAGGTGCGAAAATTCGTTGCCAGTAATAAACGGCTGCCCTTGATTCATGGTTTGCAGTATCTCCGCTTTTTACATCTTCGGCCCAATTGAACATAATTTTTGCATCACTGCCATTTTGCTGCAATAGCTGGGCTTGGTTGCGAATTTTAACACGTATCGTTTGTTGCCATAATTGTTTCTTTAGCGGAATGCTTGCTGCCAACTGATGTTTGTAGCGTTCAGCCTGGATACTGTTGCCATCTAGATTTAGCATCAGACCGGTTGGATGTCGGCTTTCATCACAGCAAATAAGGGCTACGTTATTTGCCAGAAGTTTTGCAATGGTAGGCTGACTGATGGTGATGCGGGCATGATCGAGTATTAGTACTCCAATATCTTCAATGGGAATGGTTTTTTCTGTTAAAGTTTTGAAATCATCGGGAATGGTATCATTCTTCTCAATTTCAGGTGCCTTAACAATAAGCTGCTCATTTCGGGTGCTTAAATAAGCAGGGTTTCCAAAATAAAGGGTTCTTTTTATCATGGTTGTTCAGAATTTGGTTTGAAAGGGTTTTGAAGGCTGTACATTACCGGGTTGCGACGGTTTTGACTTCAACCGAGCTGCTATTTTGTAAAGAAAATTTACATTGTAATGGGTGTTTTTATTTGCAAGTTACTGAAAATCATGAAAATATATCTGGCGACATTTTCGTTGTGAGGCGTGATCGCCTGAGATTTTATGCTACCCTGAATTTACTGATAAATGATAACGCTTGTTAATTGAGTGGCCTTTCAAAGTTTGCGTACCTTTACCCAAGGGCTTTGTATGCAGAAAAATATTCTAACTGTTTTTCTTTTGTTGCTTAGCTGGGTTGCCTGTCGTAAAGAGCAGGCGCAGGTTGAAATATCCGCGCCGCTGCCTTATCCCTTGGAGATTCCGAAGGGTATGCCACAGATGCAGATACCGGCGGATAATCCATTGACAGTTGAAGGGGTGGCATTGGGGCGAAAGTTGTTTTATGACCCGATTCTTTCGGGTGACCGTACACAATCGTGCAGCAGTTGTCATCGTCAGGAAGCGGCATTCAGTGATGCCGGCAAGCGGTTTAGTGTGGGCATTAAGGGTTTAAATGGCAGCAGAAATGCGCATGCAATAATCAATACAGGATTTCTAAGTCGTTTATTTTGGGACGGGCGTGCATTGGGCCTGGAAGCCCAGATTTTAGAACCGGTACCCAACCCCCTGGAGATGAACCTGAGCTGGAAAGAGGCGGGAGTGCGTTTGAATGCTGATGAATCGTATCGCAAAGAATTCTTTCAGGCATTTGGCATCAATACCATTGATTCTACCTTTGTTGCCAAGGCAATCGCACAATTTCTACGTACCCTGATTTCGGCAGACTCACGTTTTGATAAGCGCTTAAGAAATGAACTTAATTTAAGTGCTGAAGAGTTAAATGGCTATGTGATTTTTAATACCGAGAGGGGAGATTGTTTTCACTGCCATCCAGCAGATGGCGGACGTTTGTTTACTGATAACCGTTTTCATAACAATGGGCTCGACAGTGTTTTTACTGACAAGGGTTTGTTTTCCATTAGCGGCAATCCGGCAGACATGGGAAAATTTTTAACGCCTACTTTACGCAATATTGCCTTCACAGCACCATATATGCACGATGGTCGCTTTGCCACTTTGGAAGAAGTAATTGAGCACTACAACCGGGGTGGGATTGCCTCTCCAAGCACTGACCCCTTAATGAAAAATGTGGGCAAAGGGCTGAACCTGACAGCCAAGGAGAAAGCTGATTTGCTTGCCTTTTTGCATGCTTTATCGGATAGTAATTTTGTGAAAAACAAAAATTTCAGTTCGCCTTTTTAAGATACCTTGATTAATTTTCCGGAAGGCAGTTTAATTGCAGAGGTATGGCATTTTTTTAGATATTGCATCTTTATCATAATTACCCCATGCGATTTCTTCTTTTTTGTTCAGGTATTGTTTTTTGGCTGTTTTCAGGTGCTGCTCAGGCACAGGAAAGTACTGTCAGGGTGCAGCGATTTGTTGAAAAACAACTTTCTGGTTTAGCGCTTACAGCGGATGACTTTTCAGATGCCATGCTGAGCGACGATTACCAATCCGGTGGTTTTCGTTACGTTTATTTTCAGCAGCAACACCGGGGCATCAGGGTTTTTAATGGCTTGCTGAATGTGGTGGTACCGCCATCGGGTAAAATGTCGGTAAGCGGGAATCGCTTTGTTTCAGATATCCGGGCAAAAGCAAAAGGACAAAAGGATATTGTAGGCCCACGGCAGGCTGTTTTATCGGCATTCAATCATTTAGGTATTCCGGCAAATACTGCGCTCACAATCAACCAGCATGAAAAAGGGCGTGGTTTTGGAAACGCCGCTCAGAAGCTTGTTTTTAGTGTTTCAGAACCTGTTAAAGAGCCTGTTACAGCAGAGCTGGTATGGGTTTCAACTGACAGTGCCCTTGCACTTGGCTGGAACATTCGGATACGTTTAGAGCATGATTGGTGGGAAGTACGGGTAAGTGCACTTAGCGGGGAGGTGATAGAAAAGAATAATTGGGTAAGTCATTGTTCATTTGATAGTCATAGCCGTCATACACAGGCTGAATGCCCTGAAACAGATAAGCAGGATGCGCTGATGGGGGCGAATGATTATCAGGTATTTGATCTTCCGCTCGCAAGTCCGGCAGCAGGCGGCAGAACAGTGATAAACAGCCCATGGTTACGGGCCGGAAATGGCAACAATGCGATTACTTTGGGATGGCATAACGACGGTTCAACAACCTATACGCGCACCCGTGGAAACAACGTATATGCCAAGGAAGACGTGGCAGCTGATAACGAAGCCAGTATTGGTTACAGTCCGAACCCTGCAAGTGCCGACTTCAGCTTTCCATTCACAGTGGGTGCTGCGGCAAGCGTGAACAGAGATGCTGCGATTACCAATTTGTTTTTCTGGAACAACCTCTGCCATGATGTCTTTTATCAGTATGGGTTTGACGAGCCATCGGGTAATTTTCAAAAGAGCAATATGGGCAGGGGAGGCCTTGGCAATGATTTTGTGTATGCCGATGCGATGGATGGTTCAGGAACAAACAATGCGAATTTTATGAGCCCGCCGGATGGTTCAGCACCTCGGATGCAGATGTATCTGTGGAATGCCGGTTCGGCAAGTTCAGTGCTGAAGGTGAACAGTCCTTCAGGTATAGCTGGTAATTACACCGCTGCACCTGCCTTGTTTAATCCGGCTACCCCCAGCAGTGTGACGGGTAATCTCATTCTGACCTCGCCTGCCGATGGTTGTGCTGCCCTTACAAACAGTGCAGCAGTAGCCGGAAAGATTGTGGTAATTGATCGTGGTTCCTGCACTTTTGTTACCAAGGTAAAAAATGCGCAGAATGCCGGTGCCATCGGAGTAATAATTGTGAATAATGTTTCCGGAGCCCCTATCAATATGGGAGGTACTGATGGCACCATCAATATTTTAAGCTGCATGGTTACGGGCACTACCGGAAGTACATTAAAAAACGGTATTCAGGCAGGAACTGTTAATGGCACCATTCAGGTGAGCCAAGGCAGTTCATCAGCGCTGGATGCAAGTTTCGACAATGGGGTTATTACGCACGAGTATGGTCATGGCATATCCATCAGGTTAACTGGAGGCCCGGGCACAGCTTCCTGTTTATCGAATGCCGAGCAGATGGGAGAAGGATGGAGTGATTTTTTCGCATTGATGTTAACCACTGACTGGTCAACTGCGCAGGCAAATGATTCAAGGGCAATTGCGAATTATGTTGTTGGTGAAACGCTTGGTGGCAAAGGCATCCGTGAGTATCCTTACAGTTATGATATGGGTATCAGTCCGTATAATTATAATTATGCCCGGATGAATACAGCGGTACATGATTTGGGTTCGGCCTGGGCTTCGATGTTATGGGATATGGCATGGAATATTATTGCGATAAAACCTGCATCAACTGATATTTATCATGGAGATGGGGGCAATAATATCGCCCTTCGGCTGGTGATGGAAGGTCTGAAATTACAGCCATGTAACCCGGGCTTTGTTGATGGCAGGGATGCCATTTTGAAGGCAGATGAGTTATTGTATGGTAGTGCCTATCGTTGTGCGATATGGAACGCATTTGCACGAAGGGGGCTTGGCTTAAGTGCCTCTCAGGGTTCAAGAAACAGTGCATCTGACGGAACGCAGGCATTTGATGCGCCACAAGGACTGGCATTAAGGCTGAGTGCAGATAAAGAGCTACTTTCACCTGGAGATTCAGTGAATTTTTCATTGCAGACATTGTGTGAATGCAGCGGGAATCAGGGTTTACAATTAACTGCGAAGCTTTCTTCAAAATTAGATTATGTGAGCAGCACGGGGGGGCCGGTTCAGCCTGCAGGTACAGTTGGGTTTGATGCATTTAACCTGAATATCACAGAGAGCGACACACAATATGTAAAAACATTGGTCAACGGAAGCTTCCCCCAGCCAACCATTCAGTTGAGTGATGATGCGGAAGACGGGCCTTCAAAATGGAATTCGGTTCATTTGAGTGGTACCGGGTTTCCGGCCTTTACAATAGGAGCTAACCATGCGCATAGCGGCTTAAGTGCCTGGTTTATTCCGGCAACAACACAGGCCTCACAAACTGCATTGGTATTGAGTAATCCTGTAATAATTCAGCCGGATTCATGGTTTACCTTTTGGCATTATCAGGAGATTGAGCCGGAGTACGATGGCGGTGTTGTTGAAATTTCAAGCAATGGGGGCAGTAGCTGGCAAGACCTTGGAAGCCGTATGTCGCGCAATGGGTACAATGGTACGATTGCTGTTACAGATAATAGTTTACAGGGACGCCCGGCCTTTACTGGTGTTGTGCCTATGCGGCAAACTGCTATAAACCTGAGTGATTTTAGTGGTCAGGAAGTATTGTTGCGTTTCAGGTATGGTACTGACACCCAAAACGGTGCATTGCAATCAGCCACTGGCTGGTTTATTGATGATATGCAACTTACCTATAACGATACTTGTGTTCTTGTATGGGCTACGGTGGGTAATTCACAGAACACTGCTACTGACAGTATCTGCTTATCTATCAGGGCAGTTGAGCCGGTGATTACAGAATTGCCGGAAACGGGGCAGCAGGCAACAGTAAAGATTTATCCCAACCCAACGCATGACCGTGTTTGGATTGAGCCGGGTACATCTAACACACAGGTGCAAGCAAGGTTAATTTCTGTAACAGGTCAGGTATTGCAGAGGATGAGCCTTGATGCGAACAAAGCGACAGCACTCGATCTTTCAGGTTTTCCGCCGGCAGCTTATTTGTTGGAAGTGCAGTTAGAGGGGAAAACGCAAATGTTTCGCTTAATCAGGCTTTAAAAAGAGTAGCCAATACCTGCAAGGAGGTTAAAGCGCTGCGTTGGATAGTCGCGGAATCGCTGGTACCTGACATTTAGTATGTTATTTAATTGCACGAACATACCGAGCACCTTGTTGTATTTGTATTCAATGCCAAGATTGATATCGGTGATACCTCCCAGTTTTCGGGAGTACATGCTTGGTGTTACTTTGCCGGTAGAATCTGTCTGGTAGCTAAATTCTCTTGAGAACTGATGGCCAAGATAGAGGATGGTTGGTGTGACAACTATCTTATCGCGCAGGCTGTATTTTCCGCTGAATGAGAGCCTCAGGGCAGGTGTATGCCAGGGTTTTTGGTTGGCTTCATCCATGGTATAGCCCATGTAAGTAGTTTTAGCAATTAACCAAAGGCGGTCGCTGTTTCGCCAGGAGATTTCACCATCCACCTGCACCAGAGAAGGGTTGAGATATTCAGTAGTTAATTTGTTCAGGTTGCCACTGCTGGTGTCGTTCACAAAGAACACCTGATTGGTTAATTGCACGTAGCTAGCTTTCACCCCAAAAGCCAGTCTGGCGCCAAGAGAGCCCCTTAATCCGGCATACCATCTCATGGGCGCCCAGGTATTGGCAAGTGGCACCTGGCTAATCAGGAAGGGATTTGATACGGTAATATTTTTCCAGGAGTTTCGATATAGCCGGCTATCGGTTCCGGCATTAAGGATAATCATGTCCTTATATATATGAAAATCAAAATCTACCTCTGGTACAATGCGGAAGGCATTTGAAGAATCACCGCTAATCCATGTATTCAGGCCGGCATTAAGGCGCCATCTTTCCTGGTTAAAATTAATTGAAGGATGCAGGTTGAAAATGGTCATAGATGAGCTTGTCTTGCCTGCTGTATTGCTGTAGTAATCTAACGCTGTTTTGATGTCGAAGGCATACGATTTGAGGTAAAATGAAACCTTTCCATTCAAATTAAAGTTGTTTTCAACCGATTCATATTTGTCTGAGTAGTTGTAATATTTTATTTGCCCCTTGTATTTAGTTGCCTGGCTATCGAGCGGATAGTTATCGCTAAATCCGGCACTTACGCCTATCAATTGGTAATGTTGTTTTATTGCTTCCCGGTTAAGGTCATAATTTTTGAGCAGGGTATCCAATGGATTGGTGTTGAAGCCGTAATAATGCAGGCCATTTCTTTGATAATCAATATTTCCTGAAAGGGTTGATTTGCGTATAAAGTATTTCCCATAAAGCCCCAGTTGGTTGTTATTAAAGCCGGAGTATCCTACATCTGCAATTTGTCCGGTGGAGCTCAGGTGTTTAAAGTGAACGCCGGCTCCGTATTTCTTTGAGCGCAGGTTGTTGTAAAACAATTCGGCATAGGGGGTATTGTAGGTTCCAAATCCGGCTTTGGCATAGCCACGGTACAATTTTGCCAAAGGTTCATTTTTAACAGATGCTGCCTTAATAGGGTCAATTTCGTAGGCAGTATGAATTTTCCGGCTGTTTAAATCATAGCGGATATCCATCTTCGTGCTGCCGGTATCAGCAATTTGTGGTGATTCATTGAACTTTTGAGGGTCAGGAGCAATACGTACGATATAATTATCACGTACCACCACGCTGGTGTCCTTGCGCTTTTGTGCGTATGCTTCAGTGCTTGCGAAGGCACACATCAGCAAAGAAAACAGGATTGTATAAATGTTAAGATTTTTGCTCATTTTATTCTCCCTTTGGTGTATCATCGAAATTTTCATCCTCCGGTTTTTGTATTGGCGCACCTTGTTGCTGGGCATTGTTTTCTTGTTGAATGATGGCATCAAGTTTTCGTCTGGCCTGTTCGCTGAGTGCATCTTCTTCGTGATTATCAATTACACTTTGTAAGGTTCTTTTTGCCTGAAAGGTATTGCCTTGTTTGAGGTAATTATCTGCGAGCAGGATAAAGCCTTTTGTAAGCCAGATGTCGTATGACGGCATTTCATCAATGAGTTCAAAGATTGCCTTTTCGCATTTTTGGTAATCGCCCTTTTGGTATTGAATATAGGCAAGTGCATAGCGTGCTTCGGCACCGATAGCGCTGTTGATTTTCTTCAATTTCTGAAACTCTTCAGCAGCCTTTGCGTAGTCGCCATCATCAAACCATTTGCGTGCAATAATCTGGCTGGCTTCGTTTTTTAGTTCAGTGCCTGATTTTTCTTTGGCAATAATTTTCTTTGCATAATCAAAGGCTTCACTGCGATTACCAAGCTTATCCTGGATGCGCATGATATTGCTTTGTGCAAACATTGTCTGGTCGTTGTTCTCGGCAATTAGTTCGAGGGTTTTAAAATGTTCGAGGGCTGCCTGATAGTTTTCTTTTTGACGCTCATAAATACCCAGCATCTGGAGGCCTTCAGCAGTAAACTTATTGCGTGGTCGGCTAACGATGATGCGATAAGTGGCCGCCGCCTGATCGGTATTTTTATTGCTCAGTTCACATTTGCCTTTGTAGCCCAGTGCTTGCAGTGAGAACATGCCATCAGGGAATTCATTTAAGTATCCGGCCAATTGTGCAATTGCTTTATCGCAGTTACCTTTCAGATAGGCATTTTCAGCGGCTTCCCAAAGCAGTGAATCCTGGGTGTTGCGTGATTTTCCACTTAAATAAGGTTTTAAGCCCTCCTGATTTCCCTGTTCAACAAATATGCGTTTGATAGCAGTTTTGGCTTCACGTGCGGCTTCGGTACCGGGGTAATTTTCTTCTACCTTTTTGTAAAGGGCAATGGCCTCTTCATCCTCATTCTGGTTGTATTTAATCAGCGCCATTTGCAGCATTACATCAGGGGCAATTTTGCTTTTTGGGTGATTTTGAAGTATGCCATTATAGGTGGCATAAGCTTCGTCGCCACGACCAAGGTTCTGGTAGCTTTTCCCACTTTCAAAACGGGCATTGTCGGCATAGGGTGAATTAGGAAATTCGTTGGTTATCCGGGCGAGTGTACTTATTTTACTTTCATCTTTTCCGTTAAGACCTTGTATAGTGGCTTTCTGAAAGAGTGCGTAATCAATTTCCGGGCCGGGTACTTCCAGGGCTTTTTGGTAGTTTTCTAAGGCCAGAATGAGGTTTCTTTGGGCGAAATAGCTGTCGCCTAACCGTACCCATGCATCGTGGATGACTTTTGATTCATCGCCACTTGCAGCAGCGGTATATTTCCGAAACCATACAACCGCATTTTTGTAGTCTTTCTGTTTCAGGTAGGCATAAGCAAGGTTATAGTTTACGCGATTGTATTTCTTTTGATTAAATGCATTCAGGCTGTAAATAAAATCTTGATATTCTTTTATTGCATTTGAAAAATCGCCCGAACGGTACAAAGCATCAGCTTTCCAGTAATGTGCCTGGCCTACAAGGTTTTTATCTTTTGGGTTTTGCAGTGATAAATCAAAATGCTGGGTAGCTTCAGTGTAATTTCTGTCGTTGAGCAGCTCAATGCCTCTGAAAAATGCCACACGTTGGTATGCTGCTTTAATTGGTTCTGTTTTTTTCTTTATGCGTTCAATTGACTGGAGGGCGGTACGGTAGTTTCGGGTGGTGGCGTAGATATTGGCAAGGAAAGTATATGCCTCGTCCATACGTGGACTGTTTGGGTAGGCATTCATATAATCCTGCAGCGCCTGTACAGCTTCATCGTAGGGGTCGTAACCCAGTTCGTAGGCAAGTTTTGCATAATCGAAGAGTGCCTGCTCTTTCAGCACCGTGTCGAACGAACTCTTAGCGGCCTGTTGCCAGGCATTTCGTGCAAACTTTTTATTGCCATTTTGAAGATTGCACCAGCCAAGGTGATACCATGCGCTTTGACCTAATGCATCCTGGTCGCCGACTGCTTCCTGAAAAGCTGGAATTGCTTCGTTGAATTTCCCCAGTTTGAAATAGGTAAATCCAAGCTGATAATCATCTTCACGGGTTCTGTTTGCGGCAGGTGCTTTGTCGCGGTATTGTTCAAGGAAAGGCAGGGCTTCCTGATAGCGGTTGGTGTTGTAATACGATTCGCCAATGAGTCTTGCGATTTCAGGACCTCTTCTACTTCGGGTTGTATCTAATACCGGTGCTGCATAATCAATTACCTGGTCGTATTTCTTTTGCAGGTAATAGATTTGGCTAATGTAAAACGGAACAACCCTACCGAATACTTCGTCTTTGTCGAGTTTGCGGAAATGTTCAAGGGCTGATTCGAAATTTTTATTGCTGTATTGGATATGGCCATAATAATAGGTCGCCGTTGTGGCATAAGGCGACTCACCGTCTTTGACAAGTGCGAAAGCACTCAGTGCCCGGTCATAATCTTCGGCTCTGAAATAGCAATAACCAAGTTTAAAGTGGTATTCATCTGTTTGTTCAGGTTCAAGAAACTCCGGGGCTGTTTGCTCGAACCATTTGCGGGCATCACGGTATTTTTTATCGCGGAAGAAGAAAAGGCCTAATCTGTACCAGGCCTGTTGTATTAGTGGGCTTTCAGGGTTTTCATATACAAAGCTGGTAAGCAAATTTTCGGCATCACGGTGAAACAACTCAACTGCACAAACGGCATAATAGAAGCTGGCTGTAGTTTGTGCTTCGGTATGCCTGGCCGGATTGGTTTCGAGGAATCGCCGGAAAAACTCCTGTGCAGGCCCGAATTTTTCTTTGCTGTAGAGGTTCAGTCCTTCACGCAACAACTTGTCTGAATCGGTTCGTATAATAGATTGCTGCGCAAAGGCTTGCAGCATCAAGAAAAGGCCAAAGGCGGTTATGATAAGTTTTCGCATGAATACACTCCTTCGAGGGTGTAAAATTATTTCAATGGGCTGGTAATCTTTTTGAATTGGCTTGTATTTATGAACGTTTAAATGTTGATGGGATTGTACTTCGGGCTTGAAATTTTAATCTGAAATTATTTTGGAAGCAGCCGGATAGAATAGAAATCAAAAAAGTGTTCAACTATGATGAAGATCATTGCTTAGGCTATTTGGGCAATATTTCTTTGCGATATGTTTTGGTAAGCATAATGAAACGCAGGAAAGGCGATATCTCAGTAAAGTTCAGGGTTTGGTTTTTTACCAAAGACGAAAAGCTGTTAGGCAAAGGGCGGGTTGAACTGCTTGAACTGATTGATGAAAAAGGCTCAATTTCACAGGCTGCAAAAGCTATGGGCATGTCGTACCGCCAGGCCTGGCAGATGGTTCAGGAGATGAACGAGAGGGCGGGCAGATTGCTTGTTGAGAAAAAATTAGGGGGGAAATCCGGAGGGGGGGCATTTGTAACTGAAAATGGAAGGCAACTGATAGCTTCGTTTAAAGCACTTGAAAAGCGGGTAGCGCAGTTTATTGCGAAAGAATTGAAAGGGTTAAATATTTGATACACTGTTTTTTATAGATAGCGGTATTCATAAAAAAGCATAACGAATTTAAATCGGGAAACATGAAAAAAATAGCACTAATTATTGGAATGAATTTGTTGGGTTTCGCAGCCTTTGCGCAAAAGCCCGGCAATGTAAATGAAGAAAAATCAGACAGCAGCATACTGAAAGTGTTTAGCCTGGGGGAGGTACTCATTTCAGCAGAGAAGCAGGAGCTCCATCAGCAGCGAATTGTTACTGCTGATATGGAGAAGCAGAACAAGATGGAGGTTTCGCGTGCGCTCAATATGCTGTCGGGGGTGAATCTTACGGCCTCTGGTCAAAGAAATGAATCAACCTTATCGGTGCGGGGCTTTGACTTACGGCAGACGCCGGTTTTTATGGATGGCATTCCGGTTTATGTGCCCTATGATGGTTATGTTGACCTTGCCAGGTTTACCACTTTTGATTTGGCGGCTATTGATGTATCTAAAGGTATGGCTTCGGTTTTATATGGCCCCAATTCAATGGGGGGGGCAATTAATCTGATTTCGCGTAAGCCGCTTAAACGTTTAGAGTATGATGGTTCTTTGGGGATAATTCAGACCAATGGCTTCAAGGGGAATGTAAATATAGGTTCGAGATGGGGTAATTTTTATGTTCAGGCTACCTATTCAATGCTTCATCGTGATGCTTATCAGCTCTCAGCTCATTTTGATTCAACGAAGTTCGAAGACGGTAAGGAGCGGGATAATTCATATCGTGAAGATCAGAAGATACATGCAAAGGTAGGTTGGGAAAAAGAAGGAAAGGCTGAGTATGCATTGGGATATATTAACCAGCAGGGTAGTAAGGGCAATCCGCTGTATTGCGGAGAGGATAAGCTCAATGCTATGTATAGTAAGCCCAGGTACTGGCAATGGCCGAATTGGGATAAAGAAACTTATTACTTTCTTTCGAATAATGTGATAGGCAAGCATAGCACTGTGAAACTGCGTTTGTACTATGATGTATTTAAAAACATGATAAAAAGTTTTGACGATGGAGCGTATGCTATTCAGAGCAAGCCTTATGCCTTTACCAGTAATTATAATGATTACACCTATGGAAGCAGTGTTGAATATGGTACCACTTTTATACCAAAGCATGCTTTAAAAGTTGCGGTACATTTTAAAGAAGATGTACATAGGGAGAACAACCTCAATGAGCCTGTACGTGTGTTTGATGACCAGACTTATACCATTGCAGTAGAAGATGTATTCAGTATCAATGATAAGCTTATTTTAACGCCTGGATTTAGTTACAGTAACCGCAAAAATGTAAAGGCAGAAGATTATAATTCAAAAACAAATACAATTTCTGACTATTCGAAGGCTGCCGGGAGTCATTCTTACAACGCACAATTGGGGATTTACTATTATCTGAAATCAAATCAGCGCCTGGGTGTTTCTTATGCGCATAAGACGCGTTTTGCAACAATAAAAGATCGTTATTCTTATCGCATGGGCACTGCAATACCTAACCCCGGATTGCAACCGGAGGCCACAGATAATTTTGAATTGAATTATCAGACTAAATTATTTGAGAAGGTGCAGGTACAAATGGCTGTTTTTTACAGCCATCTTACTAATTCTATTATGAGTGTGAGCAATGTGGAGCCTGGTAAATTTCAAATGCAGAACACCGGAACTGCTGCATTCAAAGGCGCTGAAATAGATGTACGTTACAAGCCAATTAAAAAGATTTTATTGAGCATGAATTTCACCTATCTGGAGCGCTATAATCTTAGCAATTCAGCGCTGCGATTTACTGACGTTCCTAATGCAAAATGCTATGCATTTGTTCAATATGAACCCATTAAACGGTTAACTGTGATTGCGAGTGCCGAAAGCAATTCATTCAGATACAGTACCAGTTATGGAACCCGTGCAGATGCGTATTCGTTGGCTAATCTGATTGTTTCGTACAGGCTGTTTAAATTCATGAGTGCCGAAGCCGGATTGAATAATATTTTCGACAAGAACTATAGTCTCGTTGAAGGCTATCCGGAAGAGGGCCGCAATTTTTTTATCAGTATCAGATTCTTTAACCACTAATTTTTCAGCATGAAAGCGAGCAACTTATTCATTGCATTTTTGTGTTTTTGTTTTGTACAATGCAAGCAGTCAAATGAACAACATCTGCATTCGCAAAATGATTCAATAGCAAATCATTTGAAGTCAAAGACGACAGATGCATGTGTTGTGCCGATGACAAAGGCCGACAGCGCCAGGTATATCAGCCATGCGATAACGGTTATGGGTGAGGTAGAGCGAAATTT
Source organism: Bacteroidia bacterium (assembly GCA_019695235.1). Classification (GTDB taxonomy): domain Bacteria; phylum Bacteroidota; class Bacteroidia; order M30B66; family M30B66; genus JAIBAI01. The sequence continues at coordinate 14,737 of JAIBAI010000034.1, forward strand.
AACGCTCAATGTTGATTCACTAAAGAAGATGCATACCAAAACCATTGAGCACTTCAAGGTTGTATGCCAGAGTGGGGCTACCATGAAAGAAAATGCCACATGTAAAGGGGTGCTGTTAAAAGACATATTAGAGAAGGCAGTAATTAAACAAAGCGGGCATAAAGACCGGAATTTTTACATTGTTGCCAGAGCCAGTGATAACTATAAGGCTACATTTTCATGGGCTGAATTGTTTAATAATCCCACCGGAGAAAATGTGTATGTGCTGTTTGAAGAGAATGGAAAACCAATCAAAGAGCAGGGCGAGATGATTCTAATTTGTCAGAACGATATTAAAACAGGTCCCAGACATGTGTACTGGCTCAATCAGATTGAGGTGAAACGCGTTGAATAGTGATGGTTTCTGGCCGGGAGTTTTAATACAATATACAGGAAACCGGGTGCTTTTATTGAGCATTAAAATTTATTTATTTCTTCTTCCAGCACCTTCAGGGCTTCTTTGATAAGTGCCTTGCTTTCTTCCGGCTTACGAACAGTTGAAATAAATTTAACTTTTCTATCGCGTCCGATAATAATAAAAACGCCGGTTTCATTGGTTTCACGGAGCCCCCAGGCTTTTGATAATACATGGTCGGTGTCGAGCAATACCACTGAACCCGGAAATTGTTCTTGTTTTTGTTTGGCTTTCATCCGGATAAGGGCATCAGGAATCCAGGTGTCGGCGCAATTGCCGATACCAATACCCTGGTACTTTGCGGCAGGGAAGTTTTTGGCTTTGATAGCGTTTGATAATTGGTCATTGATGTCTTTTACATCCGGGTCAGTATAAAAAATAGCCAGTACCTTTTCGCCCACAAATGGAATAGGCTTTGCCTGGTTCTCTGTGTTTTTTACAATGATGGGAGCAATGGTGCTACCAATACCAACAGGAGTTTGTGCATGCAAGTGATGCAAATTCAGGCATAGAATTGTAATAATAAGCCAGATGCTCTTTTTCATAGGATGCTTTGAGATGTTTTCGAAAATTACAACGAAAATCAATTTTATGTAGTATGTAGGCGAAAATATTGTGCGTAAAGTTGAAAACAATTGGCTATTTCATTGGGGCAGAAGTGAAGGGAATTAAAAAGCCCCTTTCTGGTTTAACTTACATAGCATGTCAGGTATTGTCTGACTGCCATATTTTCTCAATCTTTGCAGCTCGTTAGCATCTCTTGAATTTCGAATTTGTTTTTCAATATCCCGCATGGTATACGATATTGTGCATCATTGTAGGGAGCTCCTACGCATGGTTTCTTTACCGGAAGCCTTCAGCATTTAAAGAGGCACCCGCCTGGGTACGAAAAGGCTTGCCTGTACTTAGAGGGGTAACGGTGGCTGTTTTGGTCTTTTTGTTGCTCTCACCCTTGTTAAAATTTGTAAGCAGCGAGTTGGAGCAACCCTTGGTGATACTTCTGCACGACAATACCGGTTCACTTGCGAAAACAGGGGCATCCGGTGAAGAATACCAAAAAAATATTTCTGCCATTCAAAAGCAATTGTCAGAGAAGTACACCATGGCTTCGTACACATTTGCTGAGCATTTGAATGACTCGTTCAGGCTTGATTTTAGTGGCAAGGAGACAGATATTTCGGCGGCAATAGAGGAGCTGAGTAATTTATATGAGAACCGGAATGTAGGGGCGATCATTCTTGCCAGCGACGGGATTTATAATAAAGGGATTAACCCCCTTTATGCACAGAACAAATTGAAGGTGCCCATTTACACTATTGCTTTGGGAGATACTACGGTGAAGCGTGATTTGTTTATTAGTAAGGTAAACCACAATCAGTTGGCCTACCTGAATAATATTTTTCCGATAGAGGTGATTGTACAGGCGAGGAAACTTCAGGGGAAACGTTCAAGGCTTAGTTTATTGCATGAAGGGAAATTGGTAGGGGTGAAGGAGGTGGAAATTAATCAGGAGCAGTTTTTACTGAACATACCATTTGAGTTGAAAGCAGAGAAAACAGGGATACAGCGTTACACAGTACAGCTTGAACAGGTTCAGGGTGAGGAGGTTACGGAAAACAACCGAATGGATTTCTTCATTGAAGTGTTAGACAGCCGTCAAAAGATTCTGGTTTTGGCGGAGGCGCCGGATCCGGATGTGGGAGCGATTCGAATGTCATTGCGAAACAATCAGAATTACGAGGTGAGTGCCATGGGGCTTGACCAGTTTCAGGGCAATCTAAAGCAATACGGTCTGGTGATATTACATCAGATACCAGGGCAGAACCAGCGCGGCCAACGGATTATTTCAGAAATTGAAGCAGCTGATATTCCGGTGTTATATATTGCAGGAGCTGCAAGTTCTCTGGGGGCGCTCAATACAGCACAACAGATGGTGCAGTTTAATGGGGCCAGGGGCAGTATTACAGAGGCCCAGGCTGTGCTAAATAAAGACTTCGCTTTGTTCACCATGTCGGATGAACTGCGCAAAGCCTTGTTGACGTTTGACCCATTACAGGTGCCTTATGCTAATTATCAGGTGGCTAACGGGGCTTCGGTGATGTTCAGGCAGAAAATTGGTTCAGTTGAAACGGCGTATCCGATGCTGGTTTTTCAAGGGCAGGCCGACCGCAAATCTGCGCTTTTATTAGGAACCGGAATTTGGCGCTGGCGTTTGCAGGATTTTGCTGAGCACCAGAACCATCAGCTGTTTGATGAGTTTTTCTCGAAGGTAGTTCAATACTTATGTGTACGCAATGATCAACGTAACTTCAGGCTTATTGCAGCAAAATCATTTTTTGAGAATGAAGATATCCAGTTGGAGGCGGAGGTGTACAATGCAAGCTATGAATTGGTGAATGAGCCGGATGTATTACTGAAAATTACAGATACGAAAAGCAGGACATATCCCTTTACTTTTTCAAGATCGGGCAAGGCTTATCGTTTAAATGCCGGACGATTTCCGGAGGGTGAGTACCGGTATGAAGCAAGGGTAAATCTTGCCGGGAAGGAGTATGTTGCCGGAGGGCAATTTATCGTAAAACCAGTACAGGCTGAGTTAATCCAAACCCAGGCTGATCATGGTTTAATGCGTTTACTTGCTACGCGTTCAGGTGGTAAAATGTTGACTATTTCAGAAATAGGTAAATTGCCTGAGATGGTAGGTGCATCGCCTGATCTGAAGCCAATTTCTCACAGCGAGATTCGTTTGGAGGATTTGATTAGTTTACCCTGGATATTTTTCTTCCTATTGCTTTTTCTTGCGCTCGAATGGGGAGTGAGGAAGTGGCAGGGAGGCTACTGAAAGCGCGAGAAGAATTTGACGATTTTCAGCACCTGGGGCCTGACAGCTATTGCTTTTCGATTGTTATTTTCAAAGTATTGCAACTGAGCATCTAACAGGTAAGTTTGGCCTATGTTTTCGGTTTTTGGCACATGTAGTTCATAGGCAATTTGAATGGTGTCGTTAAGTGGTATTTGTAACCAAGTAATTTGAATTTGATTTTCAACCACTTGCATGTCGGCATTGAATACCGGTAAAGGACCTGCCTGCCATCCTTTGGGGATTTTTTGAACGAACCTTATCGGGCCAGTGATGCCGTTTCTGTAAATCGTGAGTACGAGTCCGGTACCATGTCCCGGGCGTATTTGTTCAGGGCCTGACAGAAAAGCTTCGGGCTGGGCGTAAGATATTTGTCCGGCCAGGCTCAGAAGCAGGCACAGTAACTTAGTTCTGAACTTCGAAAGCATAGCGCAATGCATTGTTAAACATTTCGGGAGAAAGGGCACCCGGTTGTTGGTCGAAAATTAACTGCAGGGCATGATGTAGTTCTGGCAGGCTGATAATCCGGTCGTTGTTGGTGTCAATAGCCCTGAATTCAATAGGGATTTCTCGTTCTTTTGCTGCCGATACTGCCCGCCAGGATGGATTTTGCTCCAACATTCGTGCATAAATTTCATACTGCATCTTGGGGATGAATTTTTTTACCGGATAAGGGCGGTTAACCCGATAGGCTTTTCGGAGCGGAAAGGTAAACCAGGCCAATGAATCATTGTATTGGTTCTGAATCCATTGGTCAGAGCGGGCTACACCATTTTCATCCACCCAGGTGCCGGCAGGTGTTGCTGTTTCCTTGTCGAGGTAATCAGGTATTCCATCGCCGTCTGTGTCGGGCGGACAGCCTTGTAAATTTACAGTGATTCCGGCGGGTGTACCTAGGCACATATCGTATAAATCTGCTACACCGTCGGAATCTTCATCGGAGAAGAGCAGCAGCTGTGGATCAATGCCTGGTTCGTAGGGGATGGTTTTTTTGAGGGGTATCTGCTTAATTACTTTTTCATGCTTAACAATGTTAAAGCGCAGTGATAAGGCATAGCGGTTGAGTTGGTCCCAGCGGGCATCGTTCGTGTTGCGGTCGAGATTGTCAGACTGTAGCATGAAACGCTCCCATGAGAAGCCAAGCTGCACCTGTGGGCTTATTTGAAACGACAGGCCTAACTCAACCGGTACATAAATAGCAGTTTGCCTGATTGCCAGCGGGGTTTCATAGACAAAATCGCGCTTTAACTTTTGCGCCTGGTAAAGAAATTCGGGAATCTCTGGAAGGTTTCTCAGTGTACCATCCGACCAGGGGATATAGCCTTTCCCATCGCTGTCGTGAAGGTCGGTATAGCTTGAGAACCATGCGTGGCCCAATCCGGCGCTGATGAAGAAAGCAAAAGGGCTTGTTTCTGACGGAAGAAGCAAGTTATATCTTGCCCGAAGGTCGAAATGGGTAATCTCTGCCCTGAAATTATCAAGATTGAGTTGTTCCTGCTGGTTCCATGAGAGTATTGCATGGTGCAGGCTTGCCATACCTTCCCATTTACCCTTTTGATAGCCAAGTGAAAGCGATGGTGCAAAGCTTGGTTTGGTGCGGGCAATATCACCCTTAAAGGTAATCAGGCCCAGACCGGTCTCTTGCCACACGAATGAAGGTTTTTGTTGGGCAAAAAGGAGGTTCGGCCAACTCAAAAGCAAGCAATAACAAGCAAGCCATTTAAAAACCCGGATACCCGGATGCCGAACGGTGTTACTCATACAAGCTATACATTTCAGGGTTTCCTTCGAGCCATTTGATGCTTATTTGTGAAACCTTTAGGTTGATTTTCTCTTTGTTCCAAATATACACTTTGAGTTTGCATCCTGCCAATTGCTGATTTTCTCTGAAAACATCAACAACACGGGTGCGAAGGTACAAGTTAACAGGGTTGCTTTCAGAACCTTCTGTTTGTAAGTCAGCATCTTCTGAGATATATAACAAAGGTTCGGCACTACCGTCGCGGGTAATAGTGGCAGTTAGGTTCAGCCTGCCCCTGAAAGGAGGAGCGAGTACAGCCTCACATTGTAAAATACTGTGCCGGTTGATGGGGAAAGCACTTAAAGGCGCTTCAAATGCAATTCCGAACTCATCCTGTTCGTTAAAGATGAGTTGTTGGGTGCTGTCGGTCTGGCTTATTCTTTCAGGGCGGTGTTCCCAAAAACCCGTTTGACGGTATGGGAACAGACGGCTCTCGTAAATTATTTTTTCCTGATTGCAGGAGGCGGAATTGCCAAGGGCATAAAAATCAAGTTGCGGACTTTGCTTGTGTGTAAGAACGCATTTAAAATCTTGTTGTGCTATAGGAATTGCCAGTTGTGGCATCCAAGCCAATAAAATATAATCAGGTCTTTTATTTTCAATCAATTCTTTGAGTTCTTTTCCGTGGAAGTTACGATTATACCAGGTAACAAATGGGAAGGTGTAATTATATTTTTTCTGATAAAACGTGATAAACCAGGCTTCTGCGTTCAGGCAGGCTAAGCTTTTTTTTCCTTCGTGTCCTTTAAAGAAGGCGATGCTTTGGCGGCACATCTCGGCAACTGGTTGATGGGCGGCAATGGTGTAATAATTTCGTTTTAGTATGAACGAACCACCTGTAAAAATAAGGATTACAAGCGGTACTATCCAGTACCTACCCGCATCATTCAATCCGGAAAAGATAAATAGGAGCAAGAGCGGGAGGATAAAGAACAGGCTTGAAAACTGAAAAATCGGGTTTACGTAAATACTGTAAAAGAAAGGGATGAAAACACATCCGGCAATAAGTATTAAAAGCACGATTTTTTTCTTTCCTGAAGAAGCCTGTTTCCACCCAAAGAGGAGCCCTGGTATAGCGGGAAGAGCAATCGCCAGGGCGCAGAAGCTTGAATAATGGGTAAACCAGGAGGCGATGTAGTAGAAAGAGTGCCAGCCGGGTTTGCCGAGCCATTCGCCCACCCCTTTTTGTTCAAACTGACTAAGTAGAATTCCTATGTTTGGCAGATACAGCACCAGGCCTCCCAAATGAGCAAAAAGCCAGGGTTTCAATTGTTTAGGTTGAATCAGCAAAAGGCTGCATGCGGCAAAGAGGGCCATCATCATTAAAGCAAGATGGTGGGTTAATGCAGCCAGGGCAAGGGAGAGAGCATACAGGAATAAGAATTTTATTTTTCCGGGTGATTGCCCCATGAAATAGCGTGTGAATGCCCATATTGCTAATAGACACAGAAAGAATCCGGCGGCGTAGGGTCTTGCCTGCTGGTGGTAATCAATAACATATTCGGAGCAAGCCAGATAGGCCATTGCTGCGAGTGCCGTTTGTTTGCTAAACCATGATTTGCCAAGGAGCCAAACCAGCCAGATGCCAGCCAATCCGGCAATAATAAATGGCAGCTTTACAATAGCCTCGCCGGTACCGAACAGCCTAACCCAATAATTGAGCAAAATTTGTACCAATGGTGGATGGGTGTCGGTAAGTACACCTTTGCTGATTAATTCAGTAAAATGCTGGTAGCCGGTTCTGCTGAGGGCACTCAGTTCATCGTGCACGAAGTCAATATCACCCAGGTTGAGTGTCCGCAAAACGGTGGCAATCAACATGATAAGCAGTGCGTACTGATGTTCCTTAAAAAAGGATTTCAAGGCAAAGGGTTTAGAGTTGCAATATACGCAAGCTTAGAAAGATGCCTGAACCCTCAGATTAATCAATCTGTTGGTCAGGAAGTTGGGAACTCCATAAGTTCTGTTGGTTACATCTTTCACCCAAAGATACGATACTGTATTATTGATGCCAAGCAGGTTAAATACTTCGAGGCTTACAACAAAGGAGTTGAAATGCCTGAAGAAAGAGCCATTCTCATTGAATTTCTGCTGTTGTTCTTTGGTGATAAAATGCTTAGAGAAGCCAATATCTACCCGGCGGTACGAAGGTATGCGCAATGTATCTCGGTATCTGTTGTGGTCAGGCGGACCCATCGGCAGGCGTGACCCGAAAATCAGGGTAATTTGCATGCTGAGGGTTGGGTTTTTCGGAAGATAATCCTGGAAGTAAAGGCTGAAGTTAAAGCGTTGATCAGTAGGTCGTGGAATATATCCGGGTGAAATTTTTACCGAGTCGGTGGCCGTTTTATTGAATGTGTATCCAGGGATAATTTTTTCACCGTCACTGTTGTAATATTCGTAATAAAAGTCATTCCGGATGTCTTCCATGGTTTTCATCAGGCTGATACTGGCCCAGCTTTGTACGCCTTTCACAAATTCGCCATTCACTTTCATGTCGAAACCAGCAGCGTAACCATCGCTGATGTTGTCGGCGAAATATCTGATTCGCACGTTGTCAATTTCATAGGGAACCAGGTTGCGCAGAATTTTATAATATACCTCGGCATACAGGTTGAAGGGTCTTCCCCAAGATTTAAAAGTAAAATCAGTTCCGGCAATAAAATGCCAGCTTTCCTGTGCTTTTAGGTTTGGGTTGATGTGGCCATCAAAACCGCGTAATTCTCTGTAAAACGGGGGCTGTGCATAGTGTCCGGTGGCAGCCCTGAAGGTGATATCACGTTTCCAGTTGAGAGGTCTTAAAGAAAATACAAGCCTTGGGCTGACGATGGTTTGTTTGTTCAGACTCCAGTGGTTGCTGCGCAGTCCGCCTGTAATTGCCCATTCAAGGCTATCAGTTACCCATTCGTAATTGTATTGGGCATATCCCTGATAGCGCATCGAGGAAAGGCTTGTACTGGTGTGAATGTTTTGGTCAAGAATAATTGAATCGTGCGGAAACAAAGGGAGAGAGTAGTCGGCGGAGTCAACCATTTTCCACTCTTTGATTCGGTCGTCAATTGATTCAGATTGTGCTCTGAAGCCATATTGAAAAAAATGCCCTCCTTTTTCGATATATCCTTTGTGTTCAGCGTTAAGAACCAGGTAATCAAGGCGGTTGCGGATAAACGTAATGTAGGAGCCGATTCCTCTGTTAAAGGCAACATCACCAAAATTTTCCTTTCCGATATCTCGTTCCAGTTCGTCAATGTAGTATTGGCCCATCACATCAGAGCTTTCTGTTTCAGATGAGTTAAAGGCAGAGGTAATAAATTTCAGCCGGATGTTTTTACGTGGTCGCCAGGTGGAAGTGATGGCTGCCATTGAGGTAGCGAATCGGCTTTGTTCCTTTCCTTCGAAATACACGCGTAGTTGGAGTGCCTGGTTGATGGTGCCAAATTCAGTTGTCTGGTTCTGTGGAAAAACACGGTAGTTATTTACCGCATAGTTAGTAAGCAGGTCAATATCAAGCTTGTCGGTGATGTTAAACAGAAGGTAGCCTTGTATGTCAGTAAATGCAGGACGATATTGTCCTTTAACATCCAGGCTGTTTAGGAGATATTGAGTAGTTCGGTAGCGTGCACCAATCATACCAGAAAGGCGGTAGTTTTTTGTTGAGCCTTCTAATTGCAGGTTTCCACCGAGGATGCTGGCTCCTGCGCTTCCATGAAAACCTTTCGGGCGTTTATAGGTGATATCTAAAACAGAAGACATTTTATCGCCGTATTTTGCTTCAAAGCCTCCACCTGAGAATTTCAAGCCTTCAATCATATCAGGGTTAGGGAAACTAAGGCCTTCTTGTTGTCCGGCTCTGACAAGGAAAGGGCGGTAAATTTCAACATCATTAACGTACACCAGGTTCTCGTCGTAGTTGCCACCCCGAACCGAATATTGCGAACTCAGCTCAGAGTTTGATTTCACCCAGGCGAGTGATTTGAGGGTCATTGCAATAGCGTCGCCCGGTCCGGTGATGGTTTGGGTAATACGAGGGTCAATACGTTGGATAAATCCTTTCCGGTCTGATTTATCAACTACTTCAAATGGGTTACGAATCATCAGTGAAAGCACATGGTTGATGTTTCGAGTTTCGCCCGGTTTAAGGAGGAAGCGAAGGGTGTCTTTTCTATAACCGAGCGAAGATATCACCAGGTGGACGGGTGTTTCGGAGGGGAGGCTCAGGTGAAACAAGCCGTCAATATCAGTGGTAGTATTTGTTTGGTTGTTTTCGGTTTGGTAAATAAGAACGCCGGCCATCAGGTTTCCTTGTTCACCTGTAATCTTGCCCCTCACGGTTGCATTTTGGGCAAAGCTGGTAAGCGGGAGAAGCAATAGCGAGAGAAAAAAAGAAAGGGAGGCTTTAGGAAGGTACGGCATGTATCCGGGCTATGACAAAGAAATCAAAAGGGGCAAAGGTTGTAATGCAAAGAAAAAATAAAGCATATAGCCTGACTCATTTTCCCGCGTTATTTTTTTTAAAATCACCATTGCGCCATGATTGAACAAAACGAGCCCAGGCAATTGGATTCAGCAGGTTGTTCATAGGTATTTGCCCGGCATTGTAAAGGCGGGTATTGAATTGCTGGGAGGTGTAATCCTGATTCATTGAAGGGTCCATCTGCATATTCAGAGCGGCTTCGAATAGTTTTTCTCTTGAGAGGTTTTTCTGTGCTGTAGCCAGGTGGTCGTCGGGTATTTTAAGTTCAATGAAAGCGCGGTCGAACTGTTCACGTGTAGGCCAGGGGTAAATCACTGTTTCTTTGAGCAGAATGGTATCTTTTTGCAACATTTGGATGATAGAGTACCTGTTTTCTTTCAAATCGCCGGGAATAATATAACGTGTGTCGCGGTATCCGATTGCTGAGAACTCAATTGTATCGTTCACATGCGAAACAAATGAGAAGAACCCGTAATAATCACTAATGGTACCCCGGTAGGTGTTTTTCACCATTACATTCACGTAAGGTACAGGTTTTAGGCTGTCGCCACTTACAATAACGCCGGAGAACTGTATTACTTTTCGCTGCTGTGTTTGGGCGAAGGTACTAAGGGCAGAAAAGAGGATGCCTGCAACAAGAAAAAACTGCTTCATTGGAGCAAAGGTAACGTGTATCTAAAGTTAAACATGTGAAGTTACATATCTTTTTCAACGTCTGCCGGGTAAAACGCAAAATGAACTATGTTCGTACCTGAATGCGCAATAAAATCATCAAATGGCTTGGTATTTCACTGGGGATAATGCTCTTGCTGCTTCTATGGGTGTACCTTGAACGCCGGTCACTGATGCAGACTTTGGGAGATTATTTGATAGAAGAAGACCCCCCTGCAAAGTGTGAAGCATTGTTTATTCTTAGTGGCGGGCCGGTTGACCGGCCTGCCGAAGCGTTTCGTTTGTTTCAGGCCGGATATGCGCCATATATTGTCTGTACGGGTGAGAATGTGCCGGTATTGTTTGAGGTACTTGATATGGATATCACTGAATCAGAGCTAAGCAGAAAGGCATTGAACAAGCTGGGGATGCCCGATTCACTCATTATTGAATTACACAATGGCACCAGTACCAGAGAGGAGGCGGTGCTTATCCTGAATTACTGCATTGCAAACAAGCTCCGGAAGATTATGGTTGTTACCGACCGTTTCCATACACACCGGGTGAACCAGGTGCTTAGGGAGAGGTTGGCGGAAGCTGGTGTTGAGATGGTGCTCAGGGGTGCGCCCAGCAGTCGCTATCGTGAAGATGCCTGGTGGTATGGAGAAGCTGGCTTGTTGATGGTCAACAATGAATATGTGAAGTTGGTTTATTACTTTTTATCCGGCCTTAACAAATAATATACGGTAGTGGTGAAGAAATCACGCAACCAGGGGACTGCGCTGATTATTTTAAATTGTTCACGCGGGGTATATCTGAATTTATAGCGGTAAATTGGGTTAATCAGATAATGTCGTTTACGTACAACCATTAGTTGAAGGTGCCGGATAATCCGTTCAAAGCGGTTGATAGAAATGCGGGTATCGTATATTTCGGTCAAAGAGAGGATGGTACCCTCGTTTTCACCGGCTTTTTTCAGGTAATTGATATAAGTCTTGCGTGGTAAAAGGTGTATCCAGGGGAATTGGGCTTTTTTATTGACTGCTGTTTGCTGGTGGCCGCCAAATGGCATTCTCCAGGGAGGGAAGGCGAAAAACAACATTCCGCCTGGTTTTAGGAAGAAAGGCAGGTGCTCCATGATTTTTTCCTGTTCGGGGATATGTTCGATGGTATCTTTCAATACAATCAGGTCGAAGCTGCTCTTGTATTCATCCATGATTTTACGGTCGTAGATATCAGCGGTGAACAGGTGAATTTCGGGTTGGTCTTTCAAAAGTGTTTTGCCACTGATAATTTTACTTTCAGAAAGGTCCATGCCGGTACAGTGGCATCCTTTTTCTGCAAAGGCAAGTAAGACGCCCCCCTCGCCACAACCAATCTCCAGAACCCGGGTATCACGTGAGAGTGGTTTTGCTTTTTCAATAAAGGGGATGATATAATCTCTGGTTACCAGGTACTGGTGTTGAAATTTCAAAGGGGCATTTCCGTGAAAGTAAAGCGACATCGTCTTTTGGGTTGTTTTTGATAGATGGGTTATTTTATAAGAGGCAGGTAAACATAAAACGTGCTACCCTGGTTCAATGCAGTACTAAATTCGACCGAACCGCCAGAGCTTTCAATGATGCTTTTTACAAGAGCGAGTCCAAGCCCCATACCTCCGGTGCGGGTTGTAAAATTGGGATAAAATATTTTTTCACGAATCTCTAGGGGGATACCGCTTCCATTGTCACTTACTGCGATGACCCAGGCTTTTTCATTGTGTGTCAAAGAAACCTGAATAAGTCCTTTATTGCCTTCTGGAATACTTTGTATTGCATTTCTAATCAGGTTATTAAACACGCGCAGTAATTGTTCGCGGTCTGATAAGGTGAGGCATTTCCCTGTTTCTGTTGTGGTAAATTCACATTCAATGTTATTGTCTTTTGAGAAAAAGTCAACCACATTGTGCAGCATTTCGTGAAGGTCAACCTGTTCGATGACCATTCGTGGCATTTGGGCGAAGTTTGAAAATTCGGTTGCAATATGGCTGAGCGTATCAATTTGTTCAATTAATGTTTTCGCGAATCTGTCGAGGCGCTGTTCAAAATCGGGTGCATTATCGTGCCATGCCCTGTTAAGGTGCTGAATGCTCAGTTTAATCGGTGTTAAGGGGTTTTTTATTTCATGAGCCACTTGTTTAGCCATTTCGCGCCAGGCTGACTCACGCTCTGAGCGAGCCAGTTTCTCTGCACTTTCGGCCAGTTCGGCGACCATCCGGTTGTATTCACCAATCAGGCTGGCGATTTCATCGTTTCCTTTCCAGGCAATTATTTCATTTTGGCGGCCTAAGCGGATGCGCCCCAATCGTTCCTGTATAAGGCGTAGTGGCTCTGTAATCCTGTTGGAGAGGAAGATGGCTGCGATGACAACCAGCACAATCAGCAAGACATAAATATTGATAATTGTTACCAGAAACACAGATATTTCGCGCTTCAGTTCTGACTGACGCGCAAAATAGGGAAGGTTCAGGTAGGCAATCAGTTTATTTTCATTGTTCCTTACTGGTACGTAGGCTGAAAGGTATTTCAGTTTGCCGGTTTTTTCTTCGTGGATGAACTCTGTGTTTTGTTTGAATTTCATTTCGAACAAGGCAGCCGGGTGCATTTTCTTAGACATGAGACCTTCTTCAAAGATTTTTGGTCTTGATGAGGCAAATAATTGACCGGAGGGGTCGAAAAGGTTGATATCGGCAAAAAAGATATTTGCCTGTTTTGTCAGAAGATATCCCAGGTCATTGGCTTTGAAGGGGTTTAATTGCTCATCACGTGCAAGGTTGTATTCAGTTTCTACAAGTACTGAATGTATTTTCTCTGAGAGCGCCTGTTGGTTCTTGCTGATATTGTTTTTTGTTAAGAACACCAAAGTTCCTACGCTTACCATGAACAAGGCGATGAGTAATATACCGATGATGAAAAACTGAATTTTCAGTTTAAAGCTAAGTGCCAATGTACTGGGCGTCTGAAGCTCAATGAGTAAAATGGTAAGAAGAACAAGAATGCCGGAAATCAGCATCAGGTAAGAGAAAGGACTTAAGAGGGCAATCAGGCTGCGTTCAGGAAGGCTTAGTACCACGGTTGAGTGAGGAGAGGCCTGGTAAAAAAGATGTTCAAATCCTCCTTTATGTTCTAATCTGAATGGTTGTTCGGCTGCGAAAGTATTGTTGTTGTTCTGAAAAGGGTAGGAGTAGGTGCCAAAATGTGAAACCAGATTTCCTTCCCTGTAGCGGGCATACGAGTAGTTCGACATATCGGTTTTACTGCTTACCATTTGGTCGAGCAATAGCTCCGGATAGCCAATTTCTTCGGGGGTATAACGGCTAAGAAATTCAATATAGAGGGTCCCCAGCACCTGATTGGGCGTGGTGTCAGGGATTTGCAAACGCGCCATGTAACTAATGCGCCCTGAACCTTTGTCCATGTAAAAAAAGTGGTGGCTCTGTGTAGGGATACCGATTGAGTCAATCTGCCGGTCAAATATTAGTGGGTCGCTGATGGGCGTGGTATAAAGGTTTGTAAGCGGGCATTCGTCGGTGCCAAAAACATTCACAACGATATTGTATTTTTCCCAGTAACCATTGAAATACAATTGTGCTAGGTCGCGCACCTGCCCCGGAGGGATTATGGTTGTTGGCCTGAGATAACTTTTTAAGAGTGTATCGCTCAATAATTGGCCTTCAATCTCATGAAAGAGGCTTTCGGCGATAGGGTCTCTCTCGGCAGAAATTTTCGCAGCAAGCAATTTTCTTTTTTCCAGCTCCCTGTTGGAGGTTTCGTGCAAAATCAGGTAGTTCCCCGTAAGTGCAAAAAGAGCCATCATGCTGATGATGCGTGTATGACTGTATGGAACTTTTGTTTTGCCAAGTGCCAATAAACATATCAGAAGAAAAGCAGCCAGAATGTATGGTTCAACATCACCAATGAAAGGGATGAAAATGATGCCTGCAATGGTAAGCGCAGCTATTGTAGCAAGAGAAAGATATATTGGTGTTTTATTATATCCGGCACTAATTCTGAAAACTTCTGAAATAAGAAAGATAGCGGCAAAGCAGAGTACGAAAATCAGAAACGCAATAAAACTGCTGCTGCTGATATTGAAAATATCAGAAAAGTCAAGTGAGATACTTGAATGGATAATCAGGCCACGCAGGTTATTGAGGGTAAATACGGTGAAAAAATAATTCAGGCAAAGCAGTAGCAGGGCAGAATGCTTAAGCCGGATGCGGGCGATGCGTTCACGGTGCTTAAAGAAAAGCATACATCCGTATAAAGCCAGTATTACGTTAACAAGCAGGTCACCCAAAGTGGGCAACCAATCGGATGCTGCGTAGTCATTTGGACTAAATAAGGGCAAATCATAAAGGGCAATAGGGGTCTGATAAATAAACGAACAAATTCGAGCTGCAAGCAATGTAAGCCACCAGATGCCAGCGTAAAGTGGCTTCTTCTTTGCCCACAGGCGATGACCTCCGACAAAAAACAACAAGCAGCCGGCAAGAAACAGCCACAGTGCAGGGTTGTCAGTTGCTGATGCGCTTTTTATTAAGGGCAAGCCCGGCTGGTCTGTATCGGCGGGCGATATGGCCATGAGGTTCGCGCTAAGTGGTTCGCGCCAGATGATTTGCCTGGGTACTTTATCACCAGGCAGGTGCAGGTCAAGTAAAAAATTATTGCTACCGTACCAGTCGTTTTCGAGGTATTCATTTTGGTAAGAATATTCGTTACGAAGCAGTGCAAGCCCGAGGATGGTGCAGTTTTTGCTGGGGTATCTTTTTGCCAGGTACCAACCGTTTTTAAGTTTCCAGATCAAGGTATCTGGTTTGTTCCGAATCATATCGGAGGTTAAGGGTACTTCATTTGACGACCAGAAGAGGATGTCTTCACTTGTATAAACAAACCAAAAAAGCCCGTTTGCAGCTGCTGATTTAAAGCGGTCGGTTTGGCTAAAATCAGGGCAAGTGGAGTCGGATAACCTTTTGGTTTCCAGGTCTAATGTTTGTGAACGATTACTTGCAAACTGCTTGAATGCTTCCAATGAATAGGCAAAGGTGTGCTTGTCGTATGCCACATTTTGGTATATAGCAGTTGCAAGCAGCATCAGCATTCCGGTAACAAGCAAAAGCAGAGCTGGGCGCTTCATGATTTATTGCAAAAGTATACAATTCAGCTGCTAACCACTTTGTCTGCTCATTTAGCCGACTTATATTCGCCACGTGCGGTATTTGTTAAGTATTGTTTTTTGTTGCGGCATTCTAAGTTGCTTATACGCTCAGGAGCAGGTTTTACAGGGTATTGTAATTGATTCTGTGAGCAGAAATGCATTGGCATTTGTAAGTATTCAGGTAGATGGCAAGCCAGAACTGGCTGGGATGAGTGATATTGATGGCAAATTCAGGCTTGTTGTGCCCGCTCTTCCGGCGCAGGTAAGGTTTTCTTATATTGGATATAAAATTAAAACACTTACAGTTGAAAATGCTTCGGCAGGTCAGATAGGTGTTCTGATGAGCCCTACAAGCTTGGTATTGCGCGAAGTACAGATTAAAGCAGGTGAAAATCCGGCACATCGGATTGTCAGAAAGACCTGGGAGTACAGAGCCAGGCACGACCCGGCGCAATTAGACGCCTATCGCTGTAATACGTATAATAAACTGATACTTACCGGAAGAAAAGATACAGTAAGGCTTGCTTCAGATGAGGCGGCAATAAGAAAAACGGCTGCAATGGATAGTTTATTCGGGCAGCAACATCTTTTCATGATTGAGTCGTACAGCACACGGCTTTTCAAGAAAGGGCGTTCAAAAGAAATCGTGAAAGCATCGAAAGTATCCGGCTCAAAGGATGCCTCTATTTTTATGATGGCACTTGAATATCAGCCATTTACATTTTATGAGCCCTTGGTAGAGGTTTCCGGCAAGAAATATGTAAATCCAATTAGCCGAAACAGCGATGAAATTTATTTCTTTTCATTGGAGGATACACTTTTCAGCGGCAGGGATACGGTGTATGTTATCAGTTTCAAGCCGAGAAAGAACAAAATTTTCGATGCATTCAGAGGGCTGTTGTATATATCGGCGCCAGATTTTGCCATTCAGAATGTGATTGCAGAGCCGGATAAAGCTGAGGGGATTTTTAGGATTAAGGTGCAGCAACAATACAGCCGGCTAAGTAGTGGACAGTGGTTTCCGGAACAATTAAATACTGATTTGCGATTTCCGTCAATTTCAATACCCGGGAATATCATGGTGGGTGAAAGCCGTACCTATGTAAGCTCGCCTGAGATTAATCCGGCAATCAGAGACCGTGAATTTGATGAGGTAGCGCTTGAGGTGGCCTCTGATGCTTCAAATCAAACAGACGCATATTGGGACAGTGTGCGTATTCAAAAGCTCAGTTCGCAGGAAAAACGAACGTATTTGGTAATTGACAGCATTTCAAAAGCATCAAATCTGGAGTTGAAGTTGAAACTTGCTGAATCAGTAGCAAGGGGCTATTGGCCGGTTAAATTTTTTGATCTTGACATATCAAGGCTCATAGCGTTTAATCAGTATGAGGGGTTTAGGCTGGGGCTTGGCGGCATTACCAATGACCGCTTGAGTAAGCGTTTCGGCTTGGGTGGTTATTATGCTTATGGGTTTAAAGACGTACACAGCAAATACAAAGCCGAAGGTCGTCTGTACCTTACGCTTGACCGTGATTTCTATCTGGGTTTATCATGGGGTAGGGATGTTTATGAAACTGGCGGGATGGAAATTGTTAATGATCGGAAGCCTAAGCTTTCTGAGAGTGTTCGTATGATTTTAATTGGCCGGATGCATCAGGAAGAACGGAGTCAGGCAGAGTTAGGCTTCAGGGTGCTTCGCTATGTGAATGCCACAGCCTTTATACGGCAAACTCATAACAGGGCATTGTTTGATTATCAGTTTAAGGCCGATGCAACAGGCAGGCAATATTCCTGGCTCGAACCAGGCCTGGCTTTGCGCATTGCCTGGGGTGCGAAATATTATCAAAGCGGCAGCCTCAAGTTAGATTTGGGCACGAAATACCCCTTGGTTTACGCCCAATTGGTGTATGGTAAAGCACTTGGCGGCAGTACAGGGTATGATTACGTACGTACTGAACTCAAGATAGAGAAAACCATAGATACAAGACGTGTCGGACAGATGCATATTCAGTTTGCCGGAGGCTATGTAGCGGGCGAGGTTCCTGCAATGCGTCTTTTTACCGGACGTGCCAATGCCTTGGGAAAAGATATACTTAAAGTGTCAGCTTTTAATGCCTTTGAAACCATGTTGATGAATGAGGTGCTGTGTAATCAATATGCCTCCTTGTATCTTCAGCAGGATTTGGGTTCATTTTTCCGGATAAAATCCTGGAGTCCGCGTTTTTCAATTTCTCAGGCCAGTATGTGGGGCAGTTTGGCCGGAAAGAATGAGCATAAGGGATTAAATACCAGCGATGCACAGAACGGTTTTTTTGAAGCAGGCCTGAAACTCAGCGAATTATTACGCTTTTCTACCGGTTCGTATGGTGCAGGCGGGTTTTACAGGTTTGGCCCCTTTGCAGATGCAAACTGGAAAAAAAATGTATCTGTGAAGCTCAATGTTGGCTTGGTATTTTAAATAGCTGGCTTGATGGGAATCTGAGTTCAGACGGGCAATTTTAAAATTTTATTGCGTTTAGGATTTATGTTGCGTTGCATCGTGATTTTACTTCTTCTGCCGCTGGTATTAAAAGCACAGCCAGTAGTTATTTCGCCCCAGACCCTTGATGCCGGGGTGGTGGAAGAAGCCGGTTCGCTTACAAGTTATACTATTATTCATAACCGCTCTGCTGAGGTGCAATATATGCTGCGCACATCGGGCAATAAAAATATTGAGGTTGTTGTTTCAAAGAAAAAGCTCTTGCCCGGTGATACAGTGCATCTACGTATGCGTTACCTACCTAAAGATGCAGGTCGTTTCAACGAAGCTATCGGCGTTTGGGTGAGTGGCATGAACAGCCCGATAATGCTTGCGATGAAGGGCGAGATAAAAAAGCTGCTTCAGGATGAGTTACAGGCTTGTGTTTCGTTTGCACCAAAGAAACAGGAGAAGGAACCTGAAATGGTGTTTGTTGAGACTCCGGTACCGCTTGTTCCGATGCCTGCTACCACTCATAGTGAGTTGCTTGATGCGGAGAAATATCTGCCAGTGAATCTGGTTCTGCTGCTGGATGTTTCAGGGTCAATGAAGGAAGAAGACAAGCTTCCGGTTTTGAAAGCTTCTATGAGGCAGTTGTTCAGTGTGCTTCGACCATTTGACAAGGTGAGTATCGTTACTTATGCCAGCGAGGTGCGGGTAGTAGCCAGTGGCATAAGTGGTAACCAGAAAAATAAACTCGAAAGACTCTGTGATACGCTGGTCGCTAGTGGGTTAACAGCGGGTTCACAAGGCTTGCGTCAGGCTTATATTTTGGCCGATAGTCTTTACATACCAGGAGGTAACAACCAAATTATTTTAGCAACTGATGGTAATTTCGGGGTAAGAGCTGCAGAGAAGAAGATCATCAAAGCCCGCTCGGGCGATACTCTGCGGCAATTAAAGCTATCGGTGATGGCTTTTGGTAATGAGAAAAACTACCATAAACGCTTAAAGCAGCTTTGCGAATTGGGCATGGGGAGCTTCATCCCTATTAGTAAGGCCGGTCAGGGCGATCAAGTTCTCCTTGATGAAATCAAGAGGCAGTCGCT
>JAIBAI010000072.1 GCA_019695235.1 Bacteroidia bacterium
ATTGCGAGGGAGTAAATCTTTTGCATAGGCGAAGGCTAAACTGTTTGAGAATGAAATAATAAAGGCTAATTCAGATTTCTAAAGGTAATGTTTTTACTTTCGATTTGCAAGCAGGAAAAAATTAAATTGAGGTTAATTTTTGCACCGTTTACCCTTGAATTATAACATCCTAAAGATTTATCCTGCCAAAATAGACCTTACATATATAATTAGAAATTTTCAGAGCGTACCTCTAAAAACAAATACGAGGGCACTGTCAGCACCTTCGCATTGAACCCAACTCCGAAAATCCGTTGTCTTCGGTTACATCATGTATTGCAAAAAATGAACAAATGAATTACCTTTAAACCTTATTTAACTTTGTCTGATGAATTAAGGGGCCAATACAAGAGGAAGAAAGTTTTATGGTGATAAAGCAGACATTCTTTGGTGTCAACACGGGCAAATACAGGTGGAACAGAGGCGAAGTAATGATTATGGGTACATGATGAAAATGCGCACAATAGAAGCAATAGTGTAACTATAAAAACTGCAATTGCTTTAATTACCATTTTACCTAAATAAAAGCCAAGGTATTAATAAATTACGAGGTACAAGGCCTGAGCCTGTGTTTTCAATAGCTCCTTGGGAGCGTTATTCCCGCCAATGAAATACGTACCTTTGCAACATTATGTCAAGAAATATAGAGGTGATGGCACCTGCCGGAGGATTTGACTCTCTGATGGCTGCCGTACAAGGGGGTGCCAATTCGGTGTATTTTGGAGTAGAACAGCTGAATATGCGCGCAAGGGCTACGATGAATTTTACACTGGAAGATATTCCGGAAGTTGCGCGAATTTGCAAAGAAAATAACATGCGCTCCTATATTACCCTGAATACCATTGTATATGACCACGACCTGTCGGTAATTAAAACCGTTGTCAATGCAGCAAAAGAGGCAGGTATTACTGCCATCATCGCTGCTGATCAGGCAGTAATAGCTTATGCACGGTCGGTAGGTATGGAGGTGCATATCTCAACACAAGTGAATGTTACCAATATTGAAACAGTGAAGTTTTATGCCCTGTTTGCTGATACCATCGTGCTGGCACGTGAACTCAGCCTTAAACAGGTGAAGAAAATTACCGATACCATCCGCGAAGAGCAAATCAAGGGCCCATCCGGACGATTAATTGAAATTGAGATTTTCGTTCATGGTGCATTGTGTATGGCTGTTTCCGGAAAATGCTACCTGAGCCTCCATTCACACAATGCTTCTGCAAATAGAGGTGCCTGTATTCAAAATTGCCGTCGGCCTTACAAAGTGATTGATCTCGAAGGGGGCAATGAACTCGAAATTGACAATGAATACATTATGTCGGCTCAAGACCTTTGTACCATTGATTTTATTGATGAGGTTCTTGATTCAGGTGTGGTAGTGCTCAAAATAGAAGGCAGAGGAAAAGGCCCGGAATATGTTAAAACAGTTACCCAATGCTACCGTGAAGCCGTAGATGCATGGTTAGCAGGCACTTATACCCGCGAAAAGGCTTTGCAATGGAAAGACAAGATGGAGCAGGTCTTTAACAGGGGCTTCTGGTCAGGCTATTATTTAGGTCAGGAGCTTGGTGCCTGGAATGATTCGGCAGGCTCCAAAGCAAAGCTCCGGAAAATATACCTGGGAAAAGGCAACCGCTATTTCAGCCAATTGGGGGTGGGTGAATTCCTCATCGAAACACACAGTCTGAAAGTGGGTGATACCATTCTAATTACAGGACCAACAACAGGGGTGATTGAAACCGTTGTTGAAGAGTTGCATACCGACCAGGGTTCAGTAGAAAAAGCAGTGAAAGGCAATTTGTGTTCGATTAAGTTAGACAGCCCTATCCGGAAAAGCGATAAACTTTACAAACTGGTGAGCGCCTCAGAATGATTACTGTTACCCTTCAGCGCGACAAGTGCATAGGTTGTAACTACTGTACTGAATATGCCCCGCAGCGATTTGTGATGTCGAAAAAAGATGGCAAGGCTGTGTTGCTTCAGTCGAGAGAACGCAAAGGATTTTATACTGCAAAAGCACAGCCGGATGAATTAGATGGCTGTTTGCGTGCTGCCAATGCCTGTCCGGTGAAAATTATCAAAGTAAATAGCTAAAAGACAATAAAAAAGGGTGTTTAGTGTTGGCTTCGGCTGAATTTTACACCAAAAGTCTTTTCTTTGCACCAGCATTCATTATCATGAGTTATACAGAAAATTTTCAGGGAATCAAATTAGATGTTCAGGCGGTGAACGTACCAACCGGCGTAAGTATTCAACACCGGATTCAGGAATTGCTCACCCGCATGCAAAAACATTATGCCGGCATTACCCATGCTGATATTTACCTTGAAGACAAACCAGAAAAGTCGGTGCAGGCTAAATCGGTACGTATCCGTCTGGGCATTCCGGGCAAAGATGCTTTTGCATCTGATACCGGTGATAGCTTTATGGCATTGTTGAGTAGCGTTGAAGACAAGCTTCTGCGCCAGCTTGATAAGAAGTAAACCATCCGCTTTCAGGTATCCGGCAATAGTTGGAAAGTTTTTTAAAACCTGCCTCAGGATTTTAGCGCAAATGCGTTTTGAATCCTACCTTCGCAGCATGAAAGACATTCCAGAATTACAGCGTATTGCTTCTCAGGTCAGAAGAGACATCTTAAGACAGGTACATGCCGTGAACTCAGGTCACCCTGGTGGTTCACTGGGTTGTACTGATTTTCTGACTGCTTTGTATTTCCGGATCATGCAACATCGCCCGAACCATTTTACCATGGATGGCAAAGGTGAAGACCTTTTCTTTTTGTCAAACGGCCATATATCCCCACTGTGGTACAGTATACTTGCACGTGCAGGGTATTTTCCAGTGGCTGAGCTGAATACCTTCCGGAAACTTAATTCACGTTTGCAAGGCCATCCGGCTACAGAAGAAGGATTGCCGGGCATTCGTGTAGCATCGGGTTCACTGGGGCAGGGGCTTTCGGTGGCTTTGGGTGCAGCACAAAGTAAAAAACTCAATAATGACCCTCAGCTTATCTATACCCTGCATGGTGATGGTGAACTACAGGAAGGCCAGATTTGGGAAGCAGCCATGTATGCCGCAGCCAAGAAAGTTGATAATATCATTGCTACAATTGACTTCAACGGGCAGCAAATTGACGGCCCCACCGAAAATGTGCTATCGTTAGGAAACCTCGAAGCAAAATGGCAGGCTTTCGGTTGGGAAGTGCTTCGTATGCAGGGAAACGATATGACTTCTATCGTGACCACACTTGAAAATGCCAAAACGTATACCGGAAAAGGTAAACCTGTCGTTATACTGATGAAAACTGAAATGGGTGCCGGGGTTGACTTTATGATGGGGACGCACAAATGGCACGGTGTGGCTCCAAATGATGAGCAGCTTAAACAGGCACTCTCACAGTTGGAAGAGACCATTGGCGACTACTGATTTATTGCTTTTAACCGAATTATTCTAATCATGCGTAAGCTGCTATTGGCTATTGTTTTGCTGTTTGCAGGGGGTACTTTTCCCCTGTTTGCTCAACAAGGGCGGCCAGAAGCACAGAAAGTGCGTGTATTATTGATTTTTGATTTCTCCAACAGCATGTATGGCTTGTGGGAAAGTGATTCAAAAATCAATATCGCCAAGCGGCTGGTGAGCAGCATGGTGGATAGCCTTTCACGCCAAGCTTCGGTGGAGCTGGCATTGCGCTGCTATGGCCACCAAAAAAAGTACCCCCCGCAAGATTGCGATGATACAAAGCTCGAAGTCCCTTTCGGTAAAGACAATGCCTGGTTGATAAAACAGAAACTCAACAAACTCAACCCAAGTGGCACAACGCCCATCGCTAGGTCACTTGAGGCATGCGCCGCCGACTTTCCGGATAAGAACGCAAGAAATATTGTAATTCTGATAACCGACGGAAAGGAAGAATGTGACGGCGATCCTTGTGCCATTTCAGCAGCACTACAAAGCAAGGGCATTATCCTGAGGCCCTTTATCGTTGGGGTGGGTAAGCTCGAAACCGACATCAAAAACAGCTTCAATTGTATCGGAAACTTCTACGATGCTTCTACTGAATTGTCGTTCAGGCAGGTGATACAAATTGTAATTACCCAGGTATTGAACGCCACAACGAGTCAGGTGAACCTGCTCGACCAGTCGGGCAAGCCTACCGAAACAGACGTGGCAATGACTTTCTATGACCAGGCAGGAGGGCAACAGCGGTATAATTTTATTCATACCATGAATCATAAAGGTGTGCCCGACACCTTGCGTTTAGATCACCTGAACACCTATCGCTTAGTGGTGCACACTATTCCGCCGGTAGAGAAAAAAGACATCCAGCTGTATGCCGGAAAGCACAACATTATTGCCCTTGATGCCCCCCAGGGCTACCTGAAGTTACAGGGTGGAAATGCAGAAGCCAGCAGTTTACGTGATATTCCCTGCATCATTCGTAAAGCAGGTGAAACCAACACCCTGCACGTGCAAACATTTAGAGAGCTTTCAAAACTGATTTGTGGCAGCTATGATTTAGAAATTCTTTGCCTGCCAAGGGTCATAGTAAAAGGAGTGAAAATCAACCAGAGCCATACCACCACGGTGAAAATTGAAGAGCCAGGTGCCGTTTCATTTATCCTTGGAGCTGCCGGTGTTACTTCTGTATTTGCTGAAGAAGGAAAACAACTCACATGGGTTTGCAATTTGTCGGAAACAGCCACCCAAGATATGGTACGCCTGCAACCGGGCCGCTATAAGGCGGTTTACCGTGCCAAAGGAGCAAGAGAAACGATGTTCTCATTAGAAAAATCATTTCAGGTGCTGCCCGGCACTTCACAACAAGTCATCATGAAATAAAACAAATGGAAAAATTTACATTCACCGAACAACAAGATACCCGTTCAGGCTTTGGCGCTGGCCTACTTGAACTGGGGCATTCAAATCCTCAGGTAGTGGCGCTATGTGCCGACCTAACCGGCTCTTTAAAAATGGACGCATTTGAAAAAGCCTTTCCGGAACGTTTTTTCCAGGTAGGTATTGCCGAAGCCAATATGATTGGACTTGCAGCCGGATTTACCATAGGGGGCAAGATTCCCTTTACCGGTACTTTTGCCAATTTCAGTACCGGAAGGGTATATGACCAGATTCGCCAGTCGGTGGCTTACTCAGGTAAGAATGTGAAAATTTGTGCCTCCCACGCAGGATTAACACTGGGCGAGGATGGAGCCACACACCAGATTTTGGAAGATATCGGCATGATGAAGATGCTGCCACACATGACAGTGATTAACACCTGCGATTTTAACCAGACCAAGGCTGCAACTATTGCCATCGCAGCCCATGAAGGCCCGGTATATTTGCGTTTCGGTCGCCCGAAAGTGCCCATTTTTACCCCGGCTGATCAGGTATTCCAGATCGGGAAAGCCAATATGATTAAAACAGGTCAGCAGGTAAGTATTTTCGCAACCGGCCATTTGGTATGGAAAGCGATGAAAGCAGCAGAGATTTTGCACGAGAAAGGCATTGACGCTGAAATAATAAATATCCATACCATTAAACCATTGGATGAAGCGGCAGTCATTGCCTCAGTCAGGAAAACCGGCTGTGCGGTCAGCGCCGAAGAACATCAGCGCCATGGCGGCTTAGGCGATAGTATTGCACAGGTGCTGGCAAGGCATTTCCCGGCTCCACAGGAGTATGTGGCCGTTGATGACCAATTTGGTGAAAGCGGTACTCCTGAAGAGCTGATGGTCAAATACGGGTTGGAAACAGCCGATATCGTAATGGCCGCTGAGAAGGTGATTGCCAGGAAGCACTAAGCCCGGTCTTTAGCTGTCCTGAATGTGAAAATGGAAGAACTTTCAGACAGATATCTGCTCGAGTTGTTTGCCCGGCCAGCAACCCGGGAAAAAGCATTTACATTGTTGGTACAGCAATACCAGCGGCCAATGTATTTTCATATTCGCCGGATGGTGAATAGCCACGACGATGCGGATGATTTACTACAAAATACCTTTCTGAAAGCGTACCGTGCATTAGACCGCTTCAGGGGAGATGCCCGCCTGTTTACCTGGCTTTACCGGATTGCTACCAATGAATGCCTGAGCTTCTTATCACAGAAGAAGAAGCATTATTTCATTGCAGCCGACCAAAATGCAGGCCATGACCAAGTTCATGCAGATGCCAGTCCGCTGGTAAATGCTGATTTAGTAGAAATGCGGTTGTGGCAGGCGATGCAAACCCTTCCGGCAAAGCAAAGGCTTGTATTTTCAATGAAGTATTTTGAAGGGCTGAAATATGAAGAGATTTCAGAGGTATTAGGAACATCCGTTGGGGCGCTAAAAGCCTCCTATCATCTGGCAGTAAAAAAAATCGAAGAATTTATCAGGCATCATTAAACCTTTTGAATGAATATGCATCAGGAGAATATGAATTCAGCAGAAGAGCCCGAAAAAGAATGGCCTGAAGAATTGCCATTTCAGGTGCCGGAAGCTTATTTCGAAACTTTTCCGGAGCGCATGTTGAAAAAGGTTGCGGAACAACAACAGGGGCGGCAAAGTACGAAAATCATTAAAATACGAGTGCTAATTACCCTGGCAGCAAGCTTATTGGTGGCATTAGCAGGTGTATTTACCTACCGATTCTTAAAGCAAACGGCAATGCCAGAGAATCATTTAGCCACAGCACTGCAAAACACTGATGATTCAGTAATTGTTACAGTGTTAAATGATGAGGAAACAATTGGAATTATTGAAATTCGCCAGTTGCTTGAAGAATCTGACGAATCAGAAGTGGTATGTGAATTTTTGCTCGACCAGGAACTCAGTTTAGACGAAATAATCTCAGAACATCCAATACAATAACCCTATGAAAAGATACATGTTT
>JAIBAI010000073.1 GCA_019695235.1 Bacteroidia bacterium
AACAAATTGTTAGATGAATCTAATTTTATTTTTTGGCGCATTTACTTTTGGTGTATATTTGCAATATGATTAGGGTTTATGCAATAAGCGTAGCAATATTTTTAGCATTAACAAGTTGCTCAGAACAATCAGTTTCAGGGCAGAAAAGCCGGGTACTTGTTACAACAGGGATGTTGGGCGATGCGGTAAAATATTTGCTGGGTACTCAGGTAGAAGTTGATGTTTTGATGGGGCCGGGGGTTGACCCTCATTTGTACAAGGCTACTCAGGGTGATATGCGCAGGATGACAGACGCCAAACTGCTGGTAGTCAACGGCTTGCACCTTGAAGGGAAGATGACAGAAACTTTCGGGCACCTTAAAAAGAGCAAACCTGTGATTGCTATTGGTGAAGGCATTCCGGCAGAAAAACTTTTAGAAATTCAGGGTTCAGCGCATTTACATGACCCGCATATTTGGTTAGATGTAGCCTTGTGGTCAACAGGGCTTGAATATGTTGGTAAGCAGCTTCAGTTGGCCTTTCCGGAGGATTCAGCTGCAATCAGGCAACGTTTGGGCATTTACCTGGATTCACTTCAGACATTGCACCATTGGTCTCAAACGACTCTTGCAAGCATACCATCAGGGCAAAAAACATTGATTACTTCGCACGATGCCTTTGAATATTTCGGAAGAGCTTATGGGATAGAGGTAAAAGGCTTGCAGGGGATATCTACTGTATCTGAGTATGGTTTAAAAGACATCAGCGATATGGTGAACTTTATATGTACTCATCAAATAAGGGCTGTATTTGTAGAAAGCTCAGTACCTGCGCAATCAATCAATGCAGTAATAGAAGGTTGCCAGGCACGTAAACATCCTTTACAGAAGGGAGGTACTTTGTACTCTGATGCAGTTGGCCAGGATGGTAGTTATTTTAGCATGATACGGCATAACGTGCAGACCATTCAAAAAGCATTAAGCGCACCATAAGATGATTATTCAGGCCAAAAATCAAGCAATTGAAGCACATAACCTTACTGTGATTTACAACAAGAAGCCTGTGTTGTGGAACATTGATTTCACGCTCCCTTTGGGTGAGATTACAGGTATTATGGGCCCGAATGGAGCCGGAAAATCTACGCTGATTAAGGCAATTCTGGGGCTGGTAGCGCTGGATTCAGGTTATGCACGGGTATTTGACAAGAAATTAGACGAGGTGCGCGACAAAGTAGCGTATATACCTCAACGTCAGAGTATTGACTGGGATTTTCCGGCAACAGTACGTGATGTGGTCACGATGGGGCGTTTTCAGTCGAAGGGTTTATTCAAGCGCATGGGCAATGAAGACCGAAGAATCATTGACGAAGCCTTAAGCCAGGTGGGCATGAGCAGTTATGCAGGCCGGCAGATTTCGCAACTTTCAGGCGGTCAGCAACAAAGGGTATTTTTAGCGCGTGCACTAGCCCAACAGGCTGAGTTATATCTCCTTGACGAGCCATTTGCGGGGGTAGATGCTTCCACCGAGCAATCTATCATGGATTTACTTGTCAGGATGAAGCGTGCAGGCAAAACCGTTGTAGTTGTACATCATGATTTACAGACAGCCCGGCATTATTTCGACTGGTTGGTATTGCTAAACACCTCACTTGTTGCCAGTGGCCCATCGGAGCAGGTATTTACTGATGAGCTGCTCAGGTCAACCTATAGTGGCAAACTTACTGTATTATCAAGGGTAGGCGACCAGTTAAGGGATCGAAATTTTCCGGTGCGTGAAAATGGCAAGTGATTACACCGCATTTTTTTTATTGCAAGACCCCAACGTACGGCTGGTACTGGCGGGCACGATACTTATCGGCATTATTGCGGCCATCACCGGATGTTTTACCTTTTTAAGAAAACGTGCATTGGCCGGAGATGCTATTTCACACAGCGTTTTGCCCGGTGTTTGTTTAGCATTTTTGTTTTATGGCGAGAAAAACCCACTGGTGCTTATGAGTGGTGCCATTGCCAGCGGTTTACTCAGTTTGGTATTGATGGAGGCGGTTACAAGGGCAAGGCTTGCCCGGCCAGATACTGCAATTGCACTGATGTTATCGGTGTTTTTCGGAGCCGGAATTGTCTTACTTACTGCCATTCAGCATCAGGGCAATGCAGCGCAGGCAGGCCTTGATAAGTTTCTGTTGGGCAAAGCCGCTTCGATTACCAGAGAAGACTTACAACTTATCGGCTTGTCGGCCTGTATCATCGTTGGACTCATTGCCGTATTTTTTAGAGGTTTTTACCTGATTTCTTTTGACGAGGACTTTGCATTTTCAATTGGTTTCAGGGTAAAGTTTTTGCAGTTTCTGTTGTCGGTAATTACCGTTTGGACCATTGCCATTGGCATACAAAGCACCGGGGTAGTTTTGATGGCTGCTTTATTGGTTACCCCTGCCCTATCGGCCCGTATGTGGACTGATTCGGTAGTACGCATGGTTTTCATAGCCGGATTTTTCGGGGCGCTTTCAGGTTATGTTGGGGCATTTATTTCATACACAGCACCCGCTTTGCCAACAGGGCCATGGATTGTAGTTTCGGCTACGCTGCTTGCAGGCATATCACTTGCCTTTGCACCTGGCAAAGGTTTAGTTTCACGCTGGGCGGTACACCAAAAGAACCGAAGGAAATCAACTGATGAAAACATCCTGAAGCTCTTTTACCAGCTGATTGAAAAAAGTGGTGGTGCGCAACATGGTCTTTTGGAGGAAGATTTAATCAATCAGCGCTCATTTAATCTGCAAACGCTCCGTACCGGGTTAAAACGCCTTATACGTAAAGGGCTTGTAGTGCAACTTGCGGGGGTTTACAGCCTGAGTGAAGCCGGTATGTCAGCCGCTACACGTGTTGTTCGGCTGCATCGTTTATGGGAGTTGTACCTTCAGCGGTACCTCCATCTGGAGCCAGACCATGTTCACGACGATGCCGAAGCCATTGAGCACGTAATTACGCCTGAAATAGAACAAATGCTTGCAGAAGAGCTGGGCTATCCTGACAAAGACCCACATCAAACAAATATTCCACCCGAAACATTATGATGAGCTTTCAGGTCAACGATTGGTGGATTTTATTGACCACCTGTGCTGTTTCACTTTGTTGCGTTATTCCGGGTACGTTTTTGGTATTGCGCCGGATGGCCATGTACGGAGATGCTATTTCTCATGCGGTGTTGCCTGGTCTGGTGGCTGCGTACCTCATTAGCGGCACCAAGGCAGGTCCGGGCTTGTTAGCAGGGGCTGCATCTTCTGGTTTATTGGTTACGATTCTGATTGAGTTTTTACAAAAGAAGGTAAAGGTGCAACACGATGCTGCCATCGGTTTGGTTTACACCTTTTTGTTTGCGGTGGGTGTGATTATGGTTTCTCAATTTGCCGGGATGGCTGATATAGACCAGGATTGTGTGCTATTTGGTGAGATTGCCTTTGTACCATTTGATTTGATTGCTGGTATTCCACGGCAGCTATTGATTAGCACCGGATTGTTACTGCTATTGTTGTTGGCTTTGTGGGCAGGATACCGGGGCCTGTATCTAAGCACGTTCGACCCGGGTTTTGCGGCTGCCATAGGTATTCAGGTTATTGCATGGCATTATTTATTGATGGCCATGGTGTCGTTAAGCACGGTGATAGCTTTTGAATCAGTAGGAGCAGTGCTGGTGATTGCTTTTTTGGTAGGCCCTCCGGCTACTGCTGCATTATTTTCAAAGCGGCTTCCAGGTATGTTTCTTTTAGGCAGTCTGTTTGCCATTGTTAGTTCTGTTGCCGGATATTTTTTGGCAATGGCTTTAGATGCCAATGTAGGCGGTTGCGTATCGCTGGTTATCGGTGTTGTTTTCGGAATTTCTGTATTGATCAGGAAATACCTTTTCCGGGAGTAATTCAGGTTCGTTCGCATCAGACTAATTTTTTAGATTTTCACAAATCGCAATCATAAGCTGTTGTTCCTGCAGCACTTGTGAGAAGATATTCCGCTTACAATCTACCAAGGTATATCATACGGCAATTTGTAAGCAGGCTGCTGCCTGTGGTGGAGATTTCCAGCAGATGTACTAAATTATGTACCAAATTATGTACTTTATTTTGTACATTTGTAATTTTATCAGAGAAATCATGAAAGCAATCTCCATATCAACCCTTCGCAAGGGAATGAAAGAATACTTTGACTATGTTTCAAAGTCTATGGAAATAATTGTAGTACCCAGGAATAAAGAAGAGGAGGCGGTTGTAATCATGTCAATTCAGGAATATAATTCGCTTAAAGAGACCGAACATCTCCTGTCAACAAAATCAAACCGAACAAGACTTCAGGATTCAATAAACCAGATTGAGGAAGGTAAAGTTAAGTCGTTCAAAATTTAACAAAGCGATAAGTCAAAAATATGACTATTGAATTTACCCAACTTGCCTGGGAGGATTTCTGCTACTGGTTAGAAAATGATGAAGAAATCGTATCGAAGATTAAAGCGTTAATTAAAATAATCATGAAAGAGCCCTTCAAAGGAATTGGGAAGCCTGAGCCTTTGAAGTTTGGATTAAAGGGATTTGGGTCAAGGCGAATTTCCGGTGAGCACCGCTTGGTATATCGAATAAGCGGAACAAAAGGTGTAGACCAGAAATGTACAATTATCCAATGTAGATTTCATTACGATGATTAGTTACAATCTCATTTAAAATCAGGCATATTTACTTGCAGGCATTGCAGGTATCGGCGGCTTTGCTTTCTTTGCAGATAAATTTCAAATCACATCAATACCATGATCAACAAGTTTGCCGGAATGTTGTGCCTTGCCGGAATAGTAGGCATCTCTTCAGTTAATGCACAGGTAAAAACCAACAAGAAAGATTCGCGCTACCAGTTCACCATTGAAAAAGAGGTAGGCAACACAGGTGTAAAGAGTCAAGATCAGACAGGTACCTGCTGGAGTTTTTCAGGAGGCTCTTTCTTAGAGTCGGAGGTTGAACGCATGGGCAAAGGCAAAGTTGACCTTGCCGACATGTACACCGTGCGCAAAGCATACAGTATGAAGGCAAACAACTACGTGCGTATGGGCGGCAAGACCAATTACGGTCAGGGCGGCGCATTTCATGATGTAATCAACGTATTACGTGCCTATGGTGTGGTTCCTGAGGCTGCTTATACCGGTATGGCTTACGGCCAGAAGAAACACAATCACTCAGAATTAGATGCCGTTTCTACTGCCATGTTGGGTGCAATCATTAAAAATCCAGAAGGCAAGTTAAATCCGGCCTGGAACAAAGCAGTTGAGTCGGTTTACGACGCTTATTTAGGTGCAGCACCTGAAAAAGTAAATGTTGGCGGCAAGAGCATTAGTCCGATGGAATATGCCAAATCACTTGGCCTTAATGCCGATAACTACGTAGAAATCAGCTCATTCACTCACCATCCTTTTTACTCACAATTTGTATTAGAGGTACCTGACAACTGGTCATGGGATCGTGTTTACAATGTGCCATTGAATGAGTTTGAGCAGATTATTGACAATGCATTAACCAACGGCTATAGTGTTGCATGGGCCAGTGATGTAAGTGAAAAAGGCTGGTTTTCGTATAAAGATGGTTTAGCTATTGTGCCGGAGAAAGAACTTGACAAGATGAGCAAGGGAGAGAAAGACAGTCTGTTTACCGATCCGGTGGTACAGCGCAAGATTACCCAGGAGATGCGCCAGGAAGGCTTTGACAATCAGACTACTACAGATGATCATGGTATGCATATTGTGGGTATTGCCAAAGACCAAAAAGGCACCAAGTATTATATTGTAAAGAACTCCTGGGGTACCGAGTCAAATGATTGCGGTGGATATTTTTATGCTTCTGCGGCGTTTGTGATGTACAAAACCACTTGCATATTGGTTCACAAGGGAGCAGTACCGGCAGCTATTTCGGGCAAGCTTGGTCTGAAATAATCAGAACAGGCCAAAGATATAGCCCACTTTATAGGTAAGTGGCGAGCCATTGAGCAGGCTGTAAACGGATGCATCTTCGCGGAAGTTAAAGAGCAACGCAATGGTGAAGAATGCATTTTCACCAGCTGGTTGCCTGAAACCGATTCCGGCCAGTGCATAAGGAGCCCAGGACCTTTTAACGATATCGGTCATGGTGTTTGGGTCGTAAAGGTAGGTGGCACTGTTAATCATTTGCCCTTCGGCTTGCAGGAACAGCCCTGGAAGACGTTCGGGTAATGGCCGGAGGCGTAGAAGCATTCTGCCACCATAGAAATTCAGGCGAAAGGATTTTCCGGGAGCAATTCGCTCAGAATAAAACAGATACGAAGGACCGGCGGCAACAGAAAGATAGGGGTTGATATTATACCCGGCAATGGGGCCCAGGTCAATAAGGCTGCCCATGGTAGAAGCTGTAACCCTGAAATCGCCGCCAAAGAACAGTCTGCTTTTAGTGGTTTCACCGTATTCTGTTTGTGCCATAGCAGCGGATGAAATAATTAACAGCGGCAGGAAAAATTTGAGCAGTGGCCTGTTCATAGGAGCAAATTTTGGGATTAAAATTCTTAACAATCAGGGAAACGAAAGTACGTTGAATTTATTTCCCTGCAACTACCAAACGGCTCACAGAACGGAAAGCTCCGGCATTTACAACCACCTCGTAGTTGCCTTTTGCGAGTTTATCTACCGGGAAATCAAGGGTTTGCCCAGGCTCAACTCTTGCAAAATGCTTTTCCATAGCCACTCTTCCATTGATGTCAATTACGAACAAGCCTGCATCTTGCAGCGGTTTTTCGTTTTTAAGGCGCAGGCTGGCCGTAATTGTTGCCGGATT
>JAIBAI010000035.1 GCA_019695235.1 Bacteroidia bacterium
ATAATCACAAAGCCCGAACGGGGTTGTGGAACATAAGCTTGCCCTCCTAAGGTCTCAGCATTCTCCCATAAGGTCTGAAAAGGAGTATAAAAAAGCTTCCCATTGGCATTCTTGCCTTTCAAAGCAATAATATCACGGTTATTGGTGGCTCCAAGCTCATAATATGCTGTAATGGGTGCCGTAGAACGAATCAACATCCCGGTATTCATAATTGAATCGGGCACACTGGTTTCAATCTGGCTTAACCAGGTGGTAAGATTTACTGATTTTGTAGAAGCCGCGGCAAGATTCACAATGATGGGTGCAAACGAAAGGTTGGCCGGTTGCCAAATTTGCACCTGTGCCGGCTCGTTGATGCTTGAAAGAACCAGCAGAATGGGGCGGTCACGATAACTTCCTCCACTTATTTCACTCGGGCTCCCCATGATCAAATCAGGTGGCGCAAACCAGAACTCCTGGTCAATTTGCGCATTTACCATAGAGCTTAGAAAAAGAAAAGCAACGATAAAGGCACGTACGAATCGGTTTTGCATAGATTTTATTTTTAGTAAGCGTAGGTTTGTTGTTTTCACTCGCATGAAACGTATGTAAGAATTTAGACGATTATGTCTACTGATAAAATTCGAAAAGGTTTCAATAGCAAGTGATATTTTCTGTGTGAGTATGCGTTTTCTATAATCGAATTTATATCAGGATTTTGCAAAACTGCTCCCACACACTAATACTTATTCATACTTAAACGTTCATAAACTCAAGTCAAAAAAAAAGAGGCTCTCCCTACAGGAGAGCCTCTTTTAGAACAATTAAAGCTTCAAATTAGTGTGCTACTACCATGGTTTTGGTATAGCGAATGCCTGCTTCTTTGTTTACTATTGAATACAAATATGTGCCGGATGCAAGAGCAGATACGTTTACTGCTTCCTGGTGCTGACCTGCCTGACGCATACCCAAATCATGTGCAGCTACCAATTTGCCATTGTCAGAAATAATCTCTAATTTGTAATTGCCTGCATGCTGAACATCAAATTGAAGGGTGCTAATATCGTTAGATGGGTTGGGCATCATCAATGCCTTAACACTTTGAAAACGCGCAACGTCGTTTAATGAATTTGCTGCTTCAGCTTTAAGTACTGGAAATACTGCTACATTGTTATCAAGCAATTCTGGAAATACCAGATTTGACCAAAACCAGTACTTAGTGTCTCCATATAATACCTGATGACAAGTATAATTCAAGCCAAGACCAGCACCAGGCTGGTCACTTAAAAACCCTACAGTATCACCGGCAGCTTTCAGGTTAGCGAAATCAACAGCAATAATGATGTTTCTACCGCTGTATTTCACAGGCTCATCAAGGGTAATTACATTGAATGCAGGGCCTGCCGGACGTGTTGTATCAACATCATCAAACAACTGCTCTTTTAAGGCAAGTGCTGCTGTTCCTGGCCCAATACCCGTTTCGGTTAGATCTGGTTTACTAAATGCCCCTGTATTAGACATGTTATACAAACGGTAGGTAATCTTTGTTTCAGGAGTATTTGCAGGCCCTTTAGCCTTATATGGGATAAAAGCAAGAATTTTGGTTACTTCAACGGTGTCAAAGTTAGTATATGCCTGCGCGAAGCCTAACCAGTTGTTTATGCGTGAATAAAGCGTTCCATATACAAAGCCGCTATCTACGCTGCCGTAACGCAATACATAAGTAACGTTATTGGGCGCAAACATCGGCTCTGTATCTGCAGATACGCCCAGGGTATCACCAGGGCCGGCAAACATTTTCACCGGACTCAGCAACAAAGCCATCCCGGCAACAAGAGTAAAAAGTTTTTTCATGGTAAAATTTGAATTTTGCGCGGTGAAAATACAAAATATTATTTCCTAAACAAGAAAGGTTTTGGCATTCAGATTGAATGGCGCCTTTATTTTCCGTACGTTTGATGCCAATGATTCAGAGGCTGGCACAATTGGGGCTTTTTCTTCTGTTTGTCGCTTTTACTAAGACGGCGAAAAGTCAGTATGAACTTATGCTCATTGACCGGCCACGCATACTTGCTGACTCAGTAAGCCTCGCCCCTGAGTTTTTCGAATACCGGAAACCCGGCCAGCATAAAATGCGCAGTATGGAGCGCGACAAATTATTTGCCATCTGGCATCCGGGGGGCCGCGAAGAGGTAGTTTATTTGCCGGATTCTTCTGAAGGTAACTGGTTTTCTGCTGAACAAATGCACGACTATCTTGAAGGCCAGGAAGACGCGCGAAGATGCTATAAACACAGAGCAAACAGGGGGGCAATCATCGGAGTATTTGTTGGAGCCGGCGGCAGTATCAGTCGCCTGTATGGCTCGGTTTTGATTGCCGCCTATCCTGGTCTGGTTGGTGCAATGAAACCTTCATTCTCACCGCGCCATGGTTACAATCCCCTCATGAAAGAAAATGTATTTTACCGTGAGGGTTTTGGCACTATGGCCAAACGAATGTCAACAAGGCGCGCATTCTGGGCAACACTTTCAGGCTATGTTGCCGGTACGGTTGTTTTTTCTTTTGTTTTCCGCTAACCTTATTTTTCATTGAAGTATTGGATTTTATATGGAAACCTATGGGTTTCAGCAGGTGCCGCATCTATGGCTTATGCCACGAGCCTGATGCACCACACACCTGTAATGCTTTCATTTATTCTGATGGTGTTTTTCGCATGCCTTTTTGTCTATAATTTTCACAGGGTATTCAGGGTAGGGCATATTTATGGTAGTAAAAGCTCTTTCCGCCACCATTGGATTATTGAAAATCAAAAATCAATCAGGGCATTAACGCTGTTATCGGGTGTTTTAGCATTCATATTAGCCATTCCTTCTTTAAGCCCCAGCTTGCTTTTAACTACTTTGCCATTTTTATTATTAGTTATTTTATACGTTATGCCCTTGTATCAAAAAGATGGGCAATGGAAGCGTCTGCGGGACATCCCTTTTCTAAAAATATTTCTTATTGCCACCGTCTGGGCTTTTGTAACCGTGCAGGTGCCTTTGGCTGTTTCACAACCCGACAGTTACATGTCTGCTGGTTTCTGGCTGAGCTTCAGCCAGCGTTTTCTATTCATTTTCGCCATTACCCTGCCCTTTGACATCCGTGATCTGGCACATGACCGGCAATTTGGTGTAAAAACATTCGCTTCGGTTTTAGGCGTAAACCGTTTAAAGAACCTTTCACACCTACTATTAATAGCTACGCTTTTGGTAGTTTATACCGGAATGCAACAGGGGCTATATTCAATGTACCATGCGGCCGGAATGCTTGTATCAATAGTGGGTACAGGCTGGCTGATTTCGCGTGTCAATGAAACCAGTTCTGAATTTTATTATACCGCACTTTTAGATGGTACTATGATTGACCAGCTTTTTTGGATTTGGCTGTTTGGCCAATTCGCATAAACAAACTCGCATTGCTTTCGGGTATTTACCCGGGGCTATTAAAGACTGTCTAAATGGTCTTTGGTAAGCGGCTTGTTCAAAAACGAGTAAACCCCTCTTACTGCCATTGCACGCTTCTGATCCATCGGGTTAAGCGAACTGGTGAGGAAAACAATTTTTACCTTGTCGTTTATTTTCGGACTAGACTTTTGGAATTCCTCGGCAAATTGAAAACCGTCCATGATGGGCATATTGATGTCGAGAAAAATTATTTGAGGCAATAACTCTTCCGGAAGATGTGCTCTTTCAAAGTTCTGTAAAAACTCTAATGCGCTCTTGCTTCCTGTGTGAACATAAATCCGCTCAGCAAAATTATGTCCTTCTATCATCTTCTGGTTTATGAAGTTGTCAATCTCGCTGTCATCTATCAGCATCACAGATTCGTACTTCGCTTTTGGCTTCTTTATTGACATGTTAGGTGCTAGTTCAATACGGTTCTAAAGGTATGTAAATAATTTACAATGTATAAATGCCTCCAAAAAAAAATAAATTCCGCAAATAATACGGTTTCTCATTTGCAAAGTGTAAAAAACACAAGCAGTATTAAAGCCGCGTGAGGAGTTGAAAATGCAGTAAGAATGTAATTTTTAGAAAAACACCCTTATTTGTACACTCCCAATATGAACCACAGGTACATCTTGTGATTTTCGGCCATCATAATTAAAATTTATCTGCATGTTGTTGGCCAAAGTGCGTTGGTAACTGGCACCCCAGGTATAATTGCGCCCTTGCCTTAAACCTTCGAGCATTTCAAAAGCAACCGGACTGCTCTGAACGCCTTCAAAAGCGATTTGTATCAGATTAAAAGTTGTTTGAAAACTCCCTTTGGAAGCCACATTATATCTCAGCTCCAGTCCGCCATTATGTATAAACGCTTGTTCTCCCCCCAACAATGAATCATTCTTCCTGCGCCCCTGCTTATATTTTAAGATGAGTTTGAATACAGCGCCCGACTGATAAGAAACAGCAGGTTCAATATCATAGTACCTTATACGGTAATTCCTGTTCCCGAAATAGGCGGCCTGACTGCTCTTAGTTCCGTTACGGGTTTCAAGATTAAAGCCAAAACGACTGCCCGGATTCCAGCGAACCCGGTACTGGTAAAAACTGTGATCACGTGCTTCAAGCCCGTTGTTTAACAGCGCCTTTGATGCCAACTTCTGCCAGTTTAAATCAAGCCCGAAAACAGGGTCACTCTTGTTGATAAAAAGTGAGTTCCGAAAACTCTGATTCAGTGTTATTAACAATGAATCCTCCAGGGAACCTGCCATTGGATCAGCTGCTTTGAAAAAGTCGTCGGTCTTTGATTTACTGTCAATTCGCATGGCCGATTGTACTGAAAAACGCGCAACAAACTTCTTTAATCCTTTTTCCTGGTGCCATGTATTAGGCGCCCGTAGATTAAAAATTTCATTGAACTGGTTGTAATAAACCCGGATAAAATCACGGGTTGGAGTATAAATACGGATATACCTTGCCTGGTCAGGAAAAGCAGCAAGCTCAAACTCATTCAGCTCTCGAATTGCATTGTTATTGTAATCTGTCCATTGGTAAACCCCCTGACCGGGCTGAACTTCAAGGTACGAAAACTCTTTACGGGTCTCCTGACCACTACCGATTTCATAAAATGTAACAGAGGTAATTGCTGACTTAAAAAATCGTAACGACAGTTCCACCCGGTTTAAAAGCGTTTCTTCAGGTTTTTGACTTGTTACCGAAGTATCTGATATACTCAACCTGCGGTAACTACTTGTATTGGTAAAACGTATTTGGTCACGACTCTGAAGTGAAAGACTCAGCCCTACCTGCTCTGCCCGCGCATACCTGGTAAAATCATCCTTATTTACACCGGGCGATTCATCCGTACGTACCCGGTAAAAAAGATTAAAATTACGACTGCCTGTGTCGGCGCTCCCCAAAAACACCTGGCGATCATAAAAACGATAGGATGTTTTCCTAAGAGTGTCTTTTGGAATATCTAACAAACGATTTTGCTCAAATTCATCCTCATAGCCAATTTTTACAGGCCCCAGCTTTCTGGCAAATCTCGATTTGTGACGGTAAAACCCTGCTTTTACCATACCTGTCTGCGTATTGGTTAAACTCCCCTGGTAAGAAATCTCATTTTTTGCATCCGTATTTCTGACTTGCAAATGGTGCTGCGTAGCAGCTGATTCGGTACCACGTATAAAACCTGTAAAGAGATAAGAAGCATAAAGCTTACTACCCTGCGATAACACCATGTTAAATCGGGGCAGGTATTCTGTTTGCTTGCCTGCATTGGTTTGTATAAGGTTCCAGTCGCGATCAAACTCAACATTCCTGAACCTTTCAATTTGTTTAAAGTTGCGGTCAACCTGCTCATAACTGAGTGTGGTTTGTAAGTTATAAGGGATACTGTCGTCCCCTATTTTGCGTGTATCAGTAGCGGAGAAACGAAGAGCATATCCTTGGTCATCC
Source organism: Bacteroidia bacterium (assembly GCA_019695235.1). Lineage (GTDB taxonomy): Bacteria > Bacteroidota > Bacteroidia > M30B66 > M30B66 > JAIBAI01. Next base: position 5,925 of record JAIBAI010000035.1, read on the forward strand.
TTACTATCCAGATTCGAAAATGTATTTCCGTCAAAATCCGATAGTGCAAGCTCTGCATTGAGCAGCAAATGCTTCGAAACCTGCACATCGTTTCCCCAACTGAGCATTTGTCGTCTTGTTGGAGGAATCAACTGACTCAAGGGCGCAAAGCTTCCCTGTGGCACCCCGTTTACCGGTGCCACCCATTGAAATACACGTCCGTTTGCTGAACTATTTGTTTGAATATAATGACCCTTGTTGGCACCTACATTGGTGAAAGTTGCCCTATAATGCGCCTGCTCAGGCTCGGTTGAAAATTCCAAAATCTGCGAATAAACCACTCCATTTACCAAACTGTCTTTCATCCGGTACTGAATCATTTCCGGAAGAAATCCGGTGCTGTCTATTGAAGGCACGACTGCTTTGAGCAAATCATCTCCGGCACTACGTAACACTTCTCTCTCAGGGGCTTCGAGTGTTTGTTGCAAAGGCTGCTTCTTGTTATCCTGCTCTGAGTATAAATTAATCCGGCCAGTATAACGCCCTTGCTGAATATCTTGATTCAGATGTAAGAATGTTCTTACATAATTGCGGTCAGAATACTCAAATTCTACAAAAATTCTCCTGTCTTTGGTAATCAGGTTCCGTGAGGTAAAAGTGATTTCGGCTGCATTGTAATCAATGATATAATCGAATTCCTGGCCGCGTTTCAACAATTTTCCATCAATATATACTTTTTCAGATCCTGAGAGAATGATGATATATTGCTCGTTAGAGGTGCCCTGCAACCGATAGGGACCCTGGTTGCCTTCGATGCCCTGCACCTGGTTTCGGTTAAACCTTCCCCGGGCAATGGCCGCGCTGGCAGCTGTCTTCATTTTGAATTCCGGCTTCCCTTCACGCAGCCTTAGTGGATAGTTCGTCTGAAAGCCTGCCCCTTGCAGCCGCTTATTGAAATTCATAAAATAACTTTCGGGCCGGGTTATCTGAAAATCTCCTACTACTAATTTTGAACTGGCATTTGACAATTGAATGTAAACCCTGTCGAAATCCTGCAATTGTTGCGTATTGCCATCCGGCTGAATCGGAATATTGTCATCCGTAATCGCCGCACTGATATCAATGTCGGGCGTCAATTTCCCGGATAATTGAAGATTCAGGGTTGAGTTAACCGACATATCCTGGTTATTACCCAATGAAAGCCCTCTTGATATGGAGCCGTTCTTCTGTAGCCCCTTGAAACCTGGTTCTACCTGTAAGCGCTCCTCCGGCGTAAATACAAAGGGATTGTACATCCCTCTCTCATCCGGACCGGCAAATCTCCTGCCCCGAACCTTATATGTTTGATATAAAGAAAGCGGAAATACCCGGTACTGTACTTCTACTGAATCGCTGAATCTCTCAGTGCATCCCGGCCTTCGGATAAGTCTTGCACGCAAGGCATCCAACTCATAGCAATCTAAAAACGTACCAGCTCCCAGCACTGCTAACGTGCCTGGTTGGAGGCTCAAACTGTCAATGAATATGGTATCTGCCGGATATACAAACTTTCGGCGCAGACTGCTTACCGACTGTGCTTGCAGCCCCTGAAAAACACCTGCGATGCCAACACAAACAAGCAGAAGGCGTACCATCATCCCGATGGGCGAAGATAAACTGAAAGCAATTAGGTTCTCAAAAAGCCATGCTTTCAAATTTAACACCTTCGGGACAAGCCCGTCTTAAGCAAACGAAATACCAGGCTATCTGCCTGTATTAGTCTCTAAACAGGTGAATAGTACCTTTCATGGGCTCTGGTAAACCGGGAGCAGTTACTACATAGAAGTAAGCCCCGCTTGGCAAACCGCCACCATCCCATTTGTTCTGATAATTGGTTTCCTCAAACACCTTTTTACCCCAACGGTTAAAAATGGCGACATTATTATCCACATAATCAGCCAGGTACGGAATTACAAATACATCATTCTTCCCGTCGCCGTTAGGACTAAAACTATTAGGGACAACCGGGTCATTTACTACCAGTAAATCTACGATGGCGGTATCACGACAGCCCATTAGTGTACGTACAACCAGCATTACTTGTTTTTTACCGGTTGTGGGGAACAAATATTCAGGATTTTGTTCAGCCGAACTATCTCCGGGAGGTGTAAAAACCCAGTGCCACTGCGTAATATTGTCACCGCTTATGGTGCTTTTATCAGTAAATTTAATTGGTAACACTGATTTCACCGGCGATGGTGGATCAAAAGTAAACGCGGCAACAGGCATCGCAGCAGGATTTACATCAGCTTTCACTGTATCTGTACACGAGGCAGTATCTCTTGCAACCAGTACCAATTTCCCCCCGAAATAAACAAGGGTATCCGTACTGCTTTTTAGTTGCCCGTTAACCGTCCATGCATAAGATGCAAAACCAGGAGTGGCAGTAAGTACCAGAGAATCACCTTCACAAAAAACTGTCATCCCAATAACCTCAACCTTGGGCGAACTTGTGCCCACCTCGCGAAATATCGAAGTTCCTTCACATCCAAACTGGTCAATTACTGTTACATTAAACGCATTAGGCCCTTTTACCCGGGTGGTAGGTGTTGTATCACCGGTTGACCAGAAATATTTTGCATAAGGCACCTTGGTTCCAAGCGTAACACTGTCGTCGAAGCATGAAAAAATAGAACCTTCAGGAGTAATTACAGGCACAAAGGTCGGGCGCTGCTTTACAGTAAAAGGCGCAGTTACCCTGAAGCAACCATTTGTAGATGTGACCCTCACCGTATAAGTACCTGCACCCACTGTAAGGGTATCGTAATTGCCCCCTACTGTGTTAAAACCATTTTTCCATGTGTAAGAATTAAATGGACCTCCGGTTACTTTCAATTGTGTCCGCTGTCCGATACAAACTGCTGTATCACCTATAACTACCGGGCGTGGAATAGGGTTTACCACTACGGTAATCTCTACGGTATCTTTCTTATTCATAGGGTCGGTAACAATCAGGCGATAATTACCTGCCCGGTCTACACCTGCATCAGGTATTTCAGGACTTGCCTCTGAGCTTGTAAACCCATTCGGACCTGTCCATTGAAAAGTATAAAGGGTAGGGTTTAAAGAGCTCAGCAGTTTGAGTTTCTGACCTTCACAAATCGGACTGTTGCTTGAGCCAATGAGCAGGTTACAGTCGGTACTACCTGTACCTCCGGTTTGCTGAAAGTTGATGCTGTTTTTTATGTTTGAATAATTGGTAATCAGCACTACATAATATTGACCTACAACTGCACCGGTAATATCAATTTGCTCAGAGGTTGCGCCCGAATAGCTACAATCAACCTGGTTCTGGTTGGTATATTGGGTAACATCACCTAAATTAAGATTTGTAAACGGCCCCCAGGCAATAAAGTCAATATCAGTGGCGGGGGTACTGTTGATTGTAAAAACCAGCGAGCCGCTCACATCTACCCTAAAATAAAACCATGCCGGATTGGGAGAATTTTCCAAACAACCAGTCGCAAAAGGGAATGCATCGGGTACATTCACCCCACCTGGAAAAGAGACCCCAGAGGTATCGCAAAAAGGATATGCATTTTCAGGAAGAGAATTATCATTCTGAGCAAACGTATAGCTTGTGCAGAAAACGAAACCAAGGATGGCAATTTGCCGAAGCCACATCTTTTTCATTCTTTATTTACTTGTTTGCTTAAATTTTTTCATTTGTTCCACACCTGCCTTCTTAGCACCATTCTGGCGTACATCAGCAATGATATGGTTAATTTTCTGTTCAAGTTCGCTCTGGCTTGTCTTAAGCGGCGCCGATATTTCAACCTTGTTCCCGTCTAAAAGTGTTGAAGTTACTGTGAAAGCACTTTCGTGGTAAAAGGCATCCAAAACCGAACCACAACTTGCCTCATCCATTTGGGGCAGGTTTACAGTATAAAAATGCCGGTGCGCCCCACTTGAAATGCGGGTAATTTTTGCCCCTGATGCGTTTTGCGCAACCTGGTTTTGCGCCACGCCCTGAAAAGTCAGAACTGTAACGGCAATGAGTGTCAGTAACTTCGAAAACATAGTATATGAAAATTTTCTGGCTGCGAAAATATGAATTCTTGTGAAAAACATCAGGCTTTTGCCAAGAAGTATCTGCCTGCCTCCCTAAAAAAATACTTGTAATCACCCTTCAATCGCGAAAACTCAAACAATCGCTTCAAAAAAAGAAAACCCTGACCTCCTTCTTTGTAATGTTTTACAAGCTGTTGAACAGTAAAGGCCGTTTGATTTCTGTTCAGAAGTTCTAACTCAGAAGCTATTGCCTTTTCCGGATAGTTTTTAATCAGTTTCATGATTTTGTACCTTACAGTTCGTGCAGCTTCAAGCATAACAGTTTTATTGCGGCTCATGCTGTTCTCATGGGTACGCACCAGCGCCCAAGCTTCCGGTGAGGGGTCGAAGTAAAATGATATTCCTGCGAAGGCGCAACGGCACCAGTAATCCCAATCTTCTACCGAACGTAAAGCAGTGTCGAAATTGCCTATTTTCTCAAAAACTTCCTTTCGGATTAAGGGGCAATTGACGGCATATAAATTCACCCTGAAAAGATCTTTTATCAACTGTAACTGATTAGCTGATGAGGAGCCAGGCATCCAGTGTGTGCTGCTGCAATCAAGAGCCAGATAACGGGCTGCTTTATTTTCTGTTGTAAAAAAACGTACCTCACCATACACAATATCTGTATCCGGTTGTTGTTCAAATACTTCTAACTGTCGTGCCAATTTAAGTGGCGACAATAAATCATCAGCATCCTGTAATTGTATGAAACTTCCCTTTGCTGCATGAATCCCGGTGTTTCTTGCAGCTGACAAACCGGCATTTTGTTGGTAGATATATAAAAACCGCGGGTCTTTGTTTACCCATTGTTTTGCAATTTCAGCCGTATTATCCTGTGAACCATCATCAACAATGATACATTCCCAGTTCTTATGCGTTTGCTCACAAAGGTTTTCAAGCGTCTCGTGTAGTAAATGACCATAGTTGTATGCCGGTACAATCACCGAAACAAGTGGCAGTTGTTTGCCTTGATTTTCGTGCGCCATCCTTTATTTCACCGGCATTGACTTCAACCTGAAACGCATTTCAAACAAAAGATGAACGGGCTTCTTCAATCCCTTTACCATGGTATAGTCCATACGCAGATGGTATTTGTTTCCCCGGATGATCTTCAGCCATTCGGCATTCTTGGGTTTCATTTTGAATGTCAGACTCACCCTGCCCGGCTCAGGATTCACTATTGATGCCAGCTCAACATCATCAAAAAACTGACCTGATGGTGATAAATAAAAACTATAATTATTGGCAAACGAAAAGTCGAATGAACCTGAATCAATTCGCACTATTAAATCAATGGCCTCAACGTCTTCAACATTTTCAGGCAAGGATTTGTTGGTTTCAAACTTTTTATAATTCCCGAAATAAATTGGGTCAGTAACAATCATCATCATCTCGTTACCTAACAGCGTATCAGTAAGCAGACTGTCAGGAAAAGGAGGAACACTCACCCGGTCACGGGTTTCAAGATTAAAACTAATTAACTGGTTAAGATCCTTACAAGAAGTTCCAGCCAGTACCACTATAATCAGTGCAAATTTATACAACCAGGCAGAACGCATATTTTGAGCAAAGTTAAGCATCAAAATCCAAATTATCAACAGCTATGTTAATAACCAGAACAGAAAACCCTTCTTTCACCCCAACTGACACTTAAGTAAATTTACCTTTGCTGAATGGATTCAGTTGCAAAAATTGCCCGCCCCCAAGTGAAAAAATGGAATATTATTGAAACACCAGATGCACAACTTTGCCTAAAACTGGCAACTGAATTAGGTGTTGAGCTACCGATTGCAAAAATGCTTATACAACGCGGTATTACTGATTTTGAAGCGGCCCGTTCATTTTTCAGGCCTTCAATTGAACATTTGCATGACCCCATGCTTATGCTTGATATGGACAAAGCAGTAGAGCGCACCCGAAAAGCCATTGAAAATCAGGAAGGGATACTCGTTTACGGTGATTATGACGTTGATGGCACCACTGCGGTAGCCCTTATGTATAGTTTTCTTCAGACAATTCACCAGGGCCTCCTTGCTTACTACATCCCCGACAGGTACACCGAAGGGTATGGGGTTTCTTTTCAGGGAATTGACCATGCTGCCGAAAAAGGCATCTCACTGATTATAGCATTAGATTGCGGCATTCGCTCTGTTGACAAGGTCAACTATGCTCTTGATAAAGGAATTGATTTTATCATCTGCGACCACCATATACCGGGCGAAACAATTCCAAATGCATACGCCGTCTTAGATCCTAAAAGAAATGATTGCCCTTACCCTTTTAAAGAGCTTTCTGGCTGTGGTATCGGATTTAAGCTCATACAGGCACTTATTGCCAATGGCCTCTCTGCCCAGGATCCATCAGTATACCTCGACCTGGTTGCACTTTCAGTTGCAGCCGACATAGTGCCTATTACGGGCGAAAACAGAGTACTTGCATACTTTGGCCTTCAGCGTATCAATAAGCAGGCACGCGAAGGAATACAGGTGCTGCTGAAAAGTAGCAAAGAGAAGGCCCAAACGAAAGATATCACTATCACAGACCTGGTATTCTCTGTAGCTCCAAAAATTAATGCCGCCGGACGCATTGAACATGGCAGTCGCTCTGTAGAAATGCTAATTACCAACGACCGGAAGGAAGCGGAGGAAATCGGTGTCTTAATTAACCAAACCAATATGCGGCGGCGCGATATTGATACCAAAATGACCGCAGAAGCTTTTGCGCTGATTGAAGCTGACCAATACTTTGCTGCAAATAAATCAACCGTTCTGTTTCAGGCACACTGGCACAAGGGAGTTGTTGGAATAGTAGCATCCAGGGTACTCGAGAAGTACTATAAACCAACGATTATCCTCACCCAAAACGATGGTATCGTCACAGGTAGCGCCCGTTCTATCCGGAATTTTGATATCCACGCTGCTCTTAGCCGTTGTGCCGATCTTTTAATTCAGTTTGGTGGACACGCTTTTGCTGCTGGAATGAGCCTTAAACCTGAAAACCTTGATGCTTTTATCGCACGCTTTGAATCGGTGGCTCAGCAACAATTGCGTGAAGAAGACCTGCAGGAAGTAATAGATATTGACCTTGAAATAAGCCCTGAAGAAATAAGCCCAAAGTTTTACCGGGTTTTGAAACAATTTGCCCCTTTCGGGCCCGGAAACATGGCACCTGTGTTTCTTTCAAAAGGACTCCGTGACGATGGCGCAGTGCGCATTGTTGGCAACAATCACTTAAAACTTCGATTAGGCAAGCGAGGTCAGCCCTGCTTTGATGCCATAGCATTTGGCAAAAGTGAATATTACACCGAGTTCAGTGAGGGCCTTCCCTGCGATGTATGTTATACCTTAGACGAAAATCACTGGAATGGCCGGATAAGTTTACAATTGAACATACGGGATATACGGATATAAATCACTTTTCGAATTGACTGCTATCATGTTTTCCACAGGGGTGAACAGCTAAATTTGTTGGTATAAACAGTTCCAAACTATGAAAAAAAGAGAGCCCATTAGTCATATTATGACTTCCCATGTATTTACCGTCAAAGAAACAGACCAACTGGTAGATGTTTTACATATCTTCCGGAAGAATAAAATCAGGCACTTACCTGTAATGAAAGGCAACGTAGTGAGTGGTATCATTAGCAGTACAGATGTTAACCGGCTAACTTTTGGTTCTTTGTTTGAAAATCAGGAAGGCGCAGATGAGGCAGTACTCGAGATGCTAAGTATCCCGCAGGTAATGACTGCCAAACCCCGTATGGTTGATCCAAACGACTTAATCAGAGATGTGGCAGAAATTTTTGCCAATGAAGAATTTCACGCACTCCCTGTAGTTGAAGATGGTGTGTTAAAAGGTATCGTAACCACTACCGATGTAATTCGGTATATGCTCGAACAGTACTAAGCGCCATTTATACCTGCTCAGTGATTTCTCAAAGCAGCAGCAATACAAGCAATACTCACTTGTGCTGCCCCCGCTGCTAATAATGCACCGGCGCACGCTTCAAGCGTTGCGCCGGTTGTTACAACATCATCTACCAGTAAAACGCTTCTGTCGCTGATATCCGTACCCGACGCTACACGGTAAACCTCAGCAACATTCTCCCATCGGGCATAGCGTGCTTTTTTGGTCTGTGTTTCTGTAACCCGAACTTTTTCTAAGGCATCTGCCATAAGGCAGCTACCTAAACTATCAGCCAGCCCTTCGCCAAATACAGCGCTTTGGTTATAGCCTCTTACACGCTGCTTCTCTGGTGATAAAGGTACTGGTATTACGCATGAACTTCCGGCAAAGGCATCTGCCCGTAATAATTCCCGCCCATAAAGCCGTCCAATCTCCCGGCCCATATCCTTCGCCCCTTTATACTTCAACTGGTGCAAAAGATGCTGAACCTTCCCTTCTCTACGGAAATAGTAAAACGCTGAAGCCGCTCTTAATGGCACCCTCCCCCAAAAAAGCTGCTCAACAGGATTGTCACGATACAGGTGAAAATTTGTCCTGGGCAACCTGTATTTACAATGAAAACAAAGATACTGCTCTGCCGCATTCAATGGCTGCTGACATGCACCACATAAGCGGGGAAAAAACATATATACCAAACTGCGCAGCATCTTATATTGTACCTGTCTTTTGGGAACTTTCGCAAAGCTTCAACCAAGGCTTAACTAATAAATGATAAAATAACTAATGATAATACTTACCAAATATATGAAAATTTCTATTTGACATAATTTGGGGCTCCATTTTGTTTCAGCCAAACCTGGTCTAAGCCTGCCCATTAAAATGCCACCACCTGACTATCAATTGTTTACGTGCTTTTTTCGATTGATTTTACCAGTTTCGCTTTGCTAAAACGAAAAAAAATATCTTTGCATGGCAAGATAGACCCTATAACAATGGAACAAACCACACCAACAACAGAAAACCAAACCAAAGAAAAAAAAGGCGGGGCGCTGGTAGTCGTGCTGTTTATTTTGGTTGCCCTGTTAGCTGGACTTTCCGGATATCTTTTCTTCGAACTGAACGAACTGAAATCCCAATCTGCCCACTGGCAGGCTGAAAAAATCAAAAACCAACAAAATCTTGATGAATTTGCAAATCAGTTGCAAGAGCTTACCGCACGGTACGACAGTCTGATGCGTGCCCACGATGGCATGAAAGAAGAATTGGAAGCCGAACGCAACAAGGTGGTGGTGCTCATGGCTGACTATCAGGCTTTGAAACGTGAAGGCGGTGAGCCTTTATCAGGCCCAAACGGTTCGTCTTTAAAAGCACGCTTGGAAGACTTGCAACAACGGTATGATGAGGCACAGGCTATTATTACCAAACTCAGGGCTGAGAATCAGGAACTTAGCAACGAAAACTTTAGGAACGCAAAGAAATTAGAAGAAACTGCTGCCCAAAACGACAAACTCACTCAGGAAAACAGCAAACTCAACAAAACAGTTGAAATAGCCAAACGACTGAAGACCTACGATGTTTATGCAGATGCCGTAAGAGTAAATGGTGCCAAAGAAAAATCAACCAACAAAGCTAGTAAGGCCGACCGTATCCGTGCCTGCTTTACGATTCTCGATAATCAACTGGCCGATAAACAGGAAAAATATCTCTATGTGGTCATCAAAGACCCTAACGGTAAAACCCTGACCGAAGGTGATTCAAAAATCACCCTCATGAACGGCAATGAAATTGAGTTTAGCGTTAAAAAGGATATTTTCTACGACAACAAGGTAATGCAGCTCTGTATGCCTTACCAGGTAAAGCAAACTGAAAAACTCGCCCCCGGCATCTACCAGGTAGACATATACAGCGATGGTGTTTTAATCGGTTCTTCTGAATTTACCCTAAAATAAGCCGGCAGAGCATCCCTTGTTTCCAACCAAAGGCATCTGAGCTTGAAGATTGCGGTAATTGATATCGGTACCAATACCTTTAAGCTCATGATTTGCCGTGTGAATGAACATGGGAATTTCGTGCTGATTGACAAGGCGAAAATACCTGTAAAATTAGGAGAAGGCGGTTTTCCGGATGGAAATATTGCTGAAACAGCTTTTGATCGCGGGATTCAGTCGCTCAATAAACTTCAGCAAAAAATAGTCAGGTTTCAGGTTGACAAGACCCTGGCTTTTGCAACCTCTGCGATTCGCAGCAGTAAGAACGGGAAAGAATTTGTAAGAAAGGTAAAAGAAAGCACCGGAATCCAAATCCAGGTGATTGATGGCGACCGTGAAGCAGAACTCATCTATTACGGAGTACGCAAAGCCCTGGATATTGGGTCAGAAAACGCCCTGATTATGGATATTGGTGGCGGAAGTACTGAGTTCATCCTCGCCAACAGCCATCAAATATGGTGGAAGCATAGTTTCGACCTGGGCTCATCACGGCTGATTCGAGAAGTAAACCCTTCCGACCCTATCACAAAAGAAGAAATACGCCACCTAAAAGAACATCTTCAGAAAGAATTGTCAATGCTTTGGGCAGCATGCGAAATATACCCCGTAAATATCATGATCGGCTCATCAGGCAGCTTTGACTCACTGGCAGAAATGATTTGGCATCGCTTTCATACAGAAGAAAATCCTTTGGTAAAAACTGAATATCATTTTAACCTTGAACATTTTGATGCGATATACAAGTCACTCATCAACTCAAGCATTGAAAAAAGATTCAAAATGAAAGGGCTGGCACCGATGCGTGTTGAAATGATTGTAGTTGCAGTGATTATGATACGTTTTGTACTCAAACAACTTAAGTTATCAAAATTGACCCTTTCGACATATTCGTTGAAAGAAGGTATACTTTTTGATTACCTTCAAAAAAAATAACATGGCCCGGATACTTATTGTGGATGACGAACGCGCCATCCGAAGCACCCTGAAAGAAATTTTAGAATATGAAAACCATCAGGTTGAAGAAGCCATTGATGGTGCTGAAGGGCTCGAAAAAATTACCAAAAACACGTATGACCTCATCCTGTGTGATATAAAGATGCCCCGCATGGATGGTGCCGAATTGTTGGACGCTGCCTTAAAACTGGGTGTTGACAGTCCGATGGTAATGATCTCAGGGCACGCAAGCATTGAAAATGCAGTTGAATGTATTAAGAAGGGAGCCTATGACTTTATCTCCAAACCGCTTGACCTGAATCGTTTGATGATAACCCTCCGAAACGCACTTGACCGCTCTTCACTCGTAGAAGAAACAAAAGTGTTGCGCAAAAAAGTTTCAGGGGTGCAGCAAATGGTAGGAAGCTCACCCGCTATCGGAAGGGTGCGGGATATGATAGAAAAGGTAGCCCCAACGGAAGCAAGAGTTATGGTGACCGGCCCTAACGGAACCGGAAAAGAACTGGTTGCCCGCTGGATTCATGCCAAGAGCAACCGCAGCCAGGCACCCCTTATTGAAGTTAACTGCGCAGCTATACCTTCAGAATTAATTGAAAGTGAGCTGTTTGGGCACGAAAAAGGTGCGTTTACCTCGGCTGTTAAACAGCGCAAAGGTCAATTTGAACTTGCCCACGGCGGTACTTTATTCTTAGATGAAATTGGCGATATGAGCCTGACCGCCCAGGCAAAGGTGCTCAGAGCGCTGCAGGAAAACAAAATTACCCGTGTTGGCGGCGAAAAAGAAATTGTTGTGGATGTTCGGATCATTGCCGCTACCAATAAAAATCTCCGCGATGAAATCAACAAAGGGAACTTTCGGGAAGACCTCTTTCACCGGCTCAACGTGATTGTTATTCAGGTGCCTGCGCTTAAAGAAAGACTCGAAGACATACCGGAGCTTTCGGCTCATTTCTTGAAAATCATTTGCAACGAATACGGCATTCCGGTGAAAAAACTTGAACCTAATGCCCAGCAACTATTGATGCAACATGATTGGACCGGCAATATCAGAGAGTTTAGAAATGTGATTGAAAGATTAATCATCTTGTCGGGCAATGAGATTACCAGCAAAGATGTTGAAGCTTTTGCGTTGCCTTCAAAGAATGTCTAACTTTCGCAGTGCATTAATGCTGAAACATACAACAGATGCATACCATTCCTGATGAAGGAACATGGTTTTTAGTATTAAATCCCGCTGCAGGAGGTGGCAGAGGGAAGAAACTGCTTCCCGAAATTGAAAGCGCCCTTAATGAAGCTCAAATTAAGTACAGCTTGCATCTGACAACTGAACCAGGAGAAGCTATTTGGGCCGTTCAAGAAGCAATAGCTGCCGGGCTGCGCAATATCATCGCAGCAGGTGGCGATGGTACATTTCATGAAGTGGCCAACGGTATCCTTACGCAATCCATCGTTGACCCATCAGCGCTTACACTCGCATTGATTCCGGCAGGTACTGGCAATGACTGGCCCAGGACCTGGCAAATCCCTTCTGATATAAAGGGTGCCGTTAGGGTACTCAGTGAAGGACATACCTGTTTGCAATCAGCCGGCTTGATTCAATATCACCTTAATGGCCTTCCATGCACCCGTTGGTTTGTAAACGTTGCTGGATGTGGTTTTGATGCAGCCGTAGCAGCCGCTGCCAATAAGGCTAAAGAAAATGGTCGTTCAGGCTACCTAACCTACGTATTTCAACTGGTACAAACCCTATTTCGTTACAAAGAAGTAGCCTCACATTTACAAATTAATCAACAATCAATTCTGGTTGATTTGTTTGCGGTTTTAGCAGGCATCGGAAAATATGCCGGAAATGGAATGATGCTCGTTCCGGAAGCGAATCCTGCTAGTAATCAATTCAGTATCACACTCGTCAAAAAAATCCCGCGCCTGAAAGTGGTTCGAAATTTACCGAAACTATTCAACGGGCGCTTCACTACAATGCGGGAAGTCAGTATCTTACAAGGCAGCAAACTGGCAATTAATGCAGGAAGAAACCTGTTGCTTCAGGCAGACGGTGAGTCGCTTGGTGAAGCTCCTGTGACTTTCGAAATATTTCCGGCAAGAATAAAACTTGTTGTTCCCCGCCCGAATCAGCCTCCGAAGTAAAACGAAAATCCCAGACTGGCATTGACTAACAGGCCATCATAACCAAGCTCGTTATGGCTTGAATTCAGGTCAAACGTTACCTGTTGGTACACATGACGTACCCTGCAAAAATCAAGATGCATCCTAAAACGTTCAGAGAAGCGGTATTGAGGCATTACTCCGGCGGTAAAATTGAGCATGCTGCCACTCTGTCCGGCATTGTTGAATAAGTTTGAGCCGCCGAAGCCTCCATAAACAAGTATGGTAAAGCGTTTAGTGAAATCTCTGAAATTGAGTACTGCTCCGGCATCCATTACCCCCTGAAATGTAACCCTGATATAATTTGTTTTAAACGGCTCGCTATTGCCGCCCTTTGCGTTGTTAATCTGATCATAACCAAGGTAAATCTTATACCCAAAACGGTCGTTCATCATCCGGCGAAAGGCAAAACCCGAATGGAAAAGCCCCATGGTAGCCGAACGATAGCCTTTTGTATAGGGCCTTACAGCATTCGATGAACCAAAACAAAGCTCCAAATAAGTACCTGCATTCCTGCCCCGCTGTGCATCCAAATGATTAGAAGCAAGCAAAAAAATTGCCAGCAAAGTCAATACTTTCCCCGATTGAAAAAAATTCAACATCCTAATTCGTTGAATAGCAAAATTTTAACATTTGACATGGCAAATATAACTGATTTTCCATCTTTTAGGTCGTCTTTCGCACCCGACCCGTTTAAACTAATGCTGAAAATTCCCTGGCCTGCATTAAAATTTTTATAAAAATTATTCAATACTTCGCAGTGTGAAATTGAAGCTAAAACCCCTTGCGCTTTCCGCCTTCTGGTTAAATGTTGGCAAACTCGCCGCAGGAAGTATGGTTGCCCAGCTTTCAGGGATTTTACTTTCACCTGTCATTCTGCGCATCTTCGATTCAAAAGACATAGGGATGCTGAACCTGTTTAATCAGGCAGTAGCCTTTTTTATGGTGTTTTCGGTATTGCGGCTTGACCGGGCAATTGTACTTGCAAAGAACGACGAAGCAAAAAAAATTCTTCAGTCGGGCTTGCTCCTGATTGTAATTACCACATTACTCATTACGCTGGCCACATTCCCCTTCTCAGGCTTTTGGTTTGGCTTAATGAAACTCGATTATCCTGCCCTTTTTATCCTTGCCCTGCCGGTTTCATTCCTGCTTCAATCAACCATCAACTTTTACAAGGCAGCCGGTAATGTATTTACCCTGTATAGTGTGTTGGGAACAGTAATCGCCATACAAGCCATACTGACCCAAATCCTTAAAATCACCTTCGGCTTTTCACTCGGAAAAGGCCCGGCATGGCTCATTTTAGCAGAAATGGCAGGGTATTGTACTACCCTCATTTTCCTTTTAATCGTTTTTCACAAGAAAGCAAAATTTGGTTTCCGGATTGCTTCATTTCAGCAATTAAAAGAAATACTGGCATCAAAAGCGGTGTTCCTTAAGTACGATATTCCGGCAGCCATGCTTAATTATTTCTCATCTTCAATTGCTGTGTTCTTACTGGCAATGTTTTATGATACCCGTGTGGTTGGTTATTATGCATTGGGGTACTCCATGTTACGCCTCCCTATGACACTGATGGGGAAAGCTATCGGTGACGTGTTTTATAAAAATGCAGCTGACATCGGGGATAAAATGGAATTATTACGCAAAAGTGCCTCCAACGTAGTGATTCAGTTGTTTTCATTTGGTCTGTTGCCAATGGCATCTATCTTCTTTTTCGGTGATGTTATCTTTTCATTTGCCTTCGGTAAACACTGGATTATAGCAGGTCAATATGCTCAAATAATCAGCACCTGGACCCTGGTGTGGTTCATCTCCTCCCCTATCAGTAACTTGTATTATATCTTGAAAATTCAACATCGCTTTACAGCGGTAATGTTTAGCAGCCTGGTGCTCAGGGCAGGCGCAATCGTTGTGGGTTCATTAATAGGAGATATCTGGCTTACATTGATTCTGTTCAGCATAATCAGCCTGCTGGTTTATGGCTACCAGGTTGTATTTTTGCTTCACCGGTTACACGTTCGGGCAGGTGATTTTCTTAAAGCTTTGTGGAAAAGTACCCGCTTTGCCGTTGTACCACTTTTAATCATGACCATTTTGAACCTGGTTTCACTTCCTACGCCCATTACACTTGCCATTATTGTTCCGGTAATCACACTTGCTATGGCCTTCCGGTGGAAATATAAACCCCAATTAAAGCTTTGACCAGCCCCAAACCTTTTTTGCTCTTTCTATCGCCAACACCGGTTTTTGATATGCACAGACTGGCAGGGAAAGAAGTCGTTTCACTGAGTCTGCAATCATTTACAGAATGCTTTCAGGTAGTTCTGATAGCCCCGGGAGCTGCCCCCACAGCGGGTAATCTGCAATTTTATCCGCTGCGCTCCGAGTGGTTCAACAAGCTGAAACCGCTTCCACTTATCGGACACCTGTTCAACTACTTTTATTTCATTTACCTGCGAATTGCAATCCATTCGATTGTAAAAAAATCACGCATTCAGCCGGATGTAGTATATATGGCAGGCCCCTGGATGTCATTGATTGGCCAAAACCTCCGTATTAAAAAAAGGCCATTGATGGTAAATCGCTATTACGGCACCTCAATACCGCTTAACTATAAAAAAACGCTGAAAAACAGGCTTCGTTATGCATTAAAACTCGCAGGCTACCGCAAAACAGGCGATCTTGTAATAATGACAAACGATGGCACCCGTGGAAATGAATTTTTGACAAAACTGGGTTGTCCTGCTGAAAAAATCAGGTTCTGGACCAATGGACTGCACCTCCATGTAGAAGCTATTGCAAGAGAAAAGGCACGTCAAATTGTAAGCTCACGCTGGGGCATTACGGCCAACACACAGATTTTATTAACTGTAAGCCGGCTTGCCGGATGGAAACGTGTTGACAGGGCAATTGAGTTACTGGCCTCCATTGAAAACCAACAAGCGCAGACCGTTTTGATTATTGCCGGCGACGGGGAGCAGCGACAAGCACTTGAAGAAAAAGTGCGGCAACTCAACCTTGGTAAAAAGGTGATTTTTGCCGGAAGTTTAAGTCGTACAGAATTAAACTGGCTTTACCCTGCCTCAGATGTCTTCATCTCACTTTATGAGCATTCAAACGCCGGAAATCCTCTTTTTGAAGCCATGCTTCATGCTTGTTGCATCTATACCTTCGGCGGGCCTGAAGTACGAGCGTATCTTGATGAGAACTCTGCTATGCTCGTTGAACCAGGAACACCCAACGCAGAAGCGCTTTGCACTGTTTTAGACAATCGTTCACTGCGAGAAACCCTTGGGGAAAATGCCCGCATCAAGGCGCTGCAACATTTTGAAAGTTGGGAAATCAGAATTGAACGTGAGCGTCAGGAAATAGTAAACGCCTTGAAAAAGCTTCAGTTGCCACAGGAATGATCAGGTACCTGGCATATTACCTCCTGCCATTGAATGTGTTGTTTGATGTGTTATTGGTTCTTTTCGAGGGAGGAGGCCCACTGCCATATATACGTGCGCTTTGGATGTCGCTCCTGATACTTTGGGCGCTTGGAAAATTTGGGAAAAGTCACAAACATTACAGGTGGTTACTGGTGTTTGGGGCTTACTGTCTGATAAATATGGCCTTCAGCAGCGACTTAATTCGCTCGATGAACATCTCTTTAAAGGTGTTAATACCGATGCTTTCTTTTGTTTTGGCCTTCAACCTCTTCAGAAGCCTGAATGAAATACGCAAACTGAATAAATCTATTCTGGCAGTTTACGCCATATTAATAGCCAATTACCTGATTAGTCAGGCCCTGGGCATCGGTACCTCTGAATATACAGGCGATAAGGACTTCCTTGTTGGTAATATGGATGATAACTGGAATGTGGTTACTTATGCTGTATTGTTAGCCCCAATGGTGCTGCACTTTCAAAAAAGCGGTCTTGCTCGCCGTTGGTCGGTATTAGCAGGAGCCTTTATGAATACATTACTCGTGGTAATCTCTCTTAAACGAATTGCCATCTTAGGCCTGGTCTCCGGCACATTTATCCGCTTTATTTTTGTGCCCAAGGTATTGCCCGCTTTCAGAGTATTAACCGGGGCACTGGCTCTTGCAATTATCGCATTGCCTTTTTATGAAGACCTTATTATCAAAAGGATAGAGGCCCGGAGTGACCGGCTTGAATACGGTTCTATTGAACGCGAAAACCGCTACCTTGAAACTGGTTACGTGTGGGAGGAAGTATTCTCGTTCGAAAAGCCGATTAAAAGTGTATTTGGGCTTGAAGGCTTTAATTCGGTAGGAAATTATGCCGGAGGCCGGTTTGGGAACCGCAACCTTCACGTGGATTACAACCTGATTGTTAATACCATCGGCTTACTGGGTTTACTCCTTTATTTCTTTCCGTTTCTTGAATTTTACCATCGGTTCCGCAAGAAATACCATACAGCAGTTCTGCCGGATGCACATAAAAAGCAACTGAGAGCTACTTTCTTCATGCTCCTTCTTACCCCTTTTATCACCTCATTTGCAGGCCAGATGTATCATATCAGCTACCGGATGCTCGTTTTTGTATACCTTGGCGCCATATTGGGAACCCTTTTTCAGATGTCGGATGCGCCTTCTCATCGTTTGCAGCGCTAATGCCGGACAAATCAGTCCTTTTGTAGCCGACCAGGCTGAGCACCTGCAAAGACAAGGGCTTGTTCTGGAGATATTTGCCATAAAAGGCAAAGGAATACGTGGCTATTTAAGCAATCTTCCCGCCCTGAAAAAGAAAATCAGGGCGTTCAAACCCGACCTGGTACATGCCCATTCAGGGATGAGTGCCCTGCTTGCTTCTTTACAACGTATCAGGCCTGTGGTTGTTACATTTCATGGCACAGACATCAACAATGCACGCCTTCGCAGATTTAGTCGGCTGGCAATGTTGCTCTCCGCCAGGCAAATGGTTGTTTCAAAGCACATGGCAACACTTTTGGGCAAGCCCGAAATGACTGTGATTCCCTGTGGAGTAGATACCCATCTGTTTTCACCGGTAAAACGGGAGGATGCTGCAAATGATCTGAAACTTGATAAAGACAAAATACACCTGCTGTTTGCTTCTTCCTTCTCAAATACTTTAAAGAATTATCCTCTTGCAAAGGCAGCTATTGAGCAATGCAACGATGTCCGTATTCAGCTGCATCCGCTTGAAAAAATTGACCGGCAAACCGTTGCCCGTATGATAAACGCCTGTCACGCTTGCCTAATGACTTCCATCTCTGAAGGCTCGCCTCAATTCATTAAAGAAGCCCTTGCATGTGGAACCCCAATAATTACAACAGATGTAGGAGATGTTAGCGAAACCATAGGCCAAACATCCGGTTGCTTTGTATGCCCTCCTGAGCCAGCTCAATTAGCTATTGCCATAAAGCAGGCCATCAGTTTCAGTGAAGAATCAGGAAAAACCAATGGCCCTTCCCAGATTCAACAGGCTGGCCTTGATGCTGAAAACATTAGCCGCCGTTTAATCTCATTTTACAACAAAGTACTTGAAAAGAATGCCAAATAAAGCGAAGCATCATTTTCTCTTTTTTCTTGGTCATCCGGCACATTTTCACATGTTCAGGCCCATGATTTGCGAGTTGAAGTCACACGAACATTGCGTAAGTATCATCGCTCGCCCCAAGGATGTACTTATTGATTTGCTGGAAGCAAGTGGTTTTGAATATCACTGTGTTCCGGGCGGACAGCGCAAGCCGGGTTTATTTGGCATACTGCAAAATCTGCTACAAAAAGCCCTATTTCTTAATGCTTATTGCCGGAAGAATAAGCCTGACATAATGCTCGGCACTTCAGCAGAGATAGCATGGATAGGGCGTTTAAGAAGCATTCCGGCCTATGTGTTCAGTGAAGATGACGCAGCAGTCATTCCGGGGTTTGCCTGGCTGGCCTATCCTTTTGCCCACGCTGTTGTGTCACCCGAAGGTTGTAATAACGGGCTTTGGCAGAAGAAAACACTCTCTTACCCTGGCTACCAAAAACTGGCATATCTTCACCCTGCACGATTTAAGCCCGACAAAGGAATAAAAGACCATTATATCCCTAATGACAAACCTTATAGTTTGCTTAGATTTTCGAGTTTACTAGCACACCATGACACCGGCGCAAGTGGCTTCACCACTGAAACAGCCCGGCGAACCATTGAAATTTTATCTCAGAAAGGCATGGTATTTATTAGCTCCGAGCGGCAGCTTGAGCCGGAGTTTGAGCCCTACCGCCTAAAGATTCACCCGGAAGATATGCACCATGTTCTTGCCTATGCCTCCTTGTTCGCAGGCGACAGCCAGAGTATGACTGTTGAAGCCGCTTTGTTAGGTATTCCGGCATTCAGGCTGAGTAGTTTCAAGGGGAAAATCAGTGTGCTTGAAGAACTTGAACACCGCTACCAGCTTACTTTCGCTTTTGACCCCAAGCACCCGGAAGACTTTTACCAGCAGATAACCCGGTTTGCCTTTGATAGCAATACCTCAGCATTGTTCGACCAAGGCCGGCAAAAGCTGCTGAAAGATAAGGGTGATGTAACATCGTTCTATTTAAAAATGGCTTTTGCCGCACTTGAAAAGAATGCCTGAATGTTCATTTTTATCATTTAAAGATAAAAATGAGAATGCCGTATCTTTGTAGCTCTAAACGAATCTAACAAGCCCGATGCGATTTGTGCATAATAAGTCCGGGCAAATGCTCGGCGATACAAGTACCGACAACACCTTTGCCGACGAAGTTATACAATACTTCGCCAGTACCCCCCTTCCTGAAAATCGCATAATCATACACCAACCTGAAGAAACAACAGGTCGTTCTTCAATGAATCAATCAGTTGTAATCATTACAACGTTCAGGATGAACGATGCCGGATACATCAATAAAACACTGGAAGCAATTAACGAACCGCTTCCCGTGGGGGCATTTCTCATCGGTTGTTTTGAAACATTTACTGCCAGAAGAGCCCGAAAGAAAGTGTATCAGGTGCCTATTGTACGCCACCTGCTGATGCTCTATGAATTTATTTTCCTTCGGGCATTGCCAAGGCTAAAGGGGCTCAATAAAATTTACTTCTTTTTTAGTCGTGGCAAAGATCGTCTGCTCTCAAAAGCAGAAATGCTGGGACGTTTGGTCTGTTGCGGCTTTGAAATCATGGAGTATCGTTCTGTCAATGGCTTGATTTGGTTTTTGGTTAAGAAAAAAAAGAGGCCTGAATATGATCGGAATCCCAGTTACGGCCCTGTATTTGCCATGCCCCGCATAGGCGCCGGAGGCAAAATCATTCATGTGTACAAAATGCGTACAATGCACCCCTATTCTGAATACCTGCATGAATACATGGTAAGTCGTAACGGATACGCTAGCAGTGGCAAGCCTGCCGGCGACTTCAGGCTGACCCCATGGGGCAAAGTGCTTCGTAAATACTGGTTTGATGAATTACCTCAACTATTCAACCTGCTCAAAGGCGACTTAAAGCTGGTAGGGGTGCGCCCTGTTGGAGATGCTTATTTTAAAACCATTCCGGCAGATTTGCAGAAACTCAGGTTGAAGCAAAAACCGGGCTGCATCCCACCCTACGTAGCGCTGAATATGAAGTCTGACGTGCAAAGCGTTCAACAGGCCGAAAGGATTTACCTGCTTGAAAAAGAAACACACCCTTTTACAACTGATTTTCGTTATTTCGCAAAAGCTTTATACAACATCATTTTGAAGCAAAAAAGGAGTGCATGAAAAATCAGACAAGCCTATATGTTTTATTGCTACTTGCATTAATCTCGCTTGGCATTCAATCATGTGTATCAAGGCAAAAGATGGTTTACTTTCAGCACGATGAGAAAGTCACACTGCCTGATTCAAACCGCTTTTATAGTCCTAAATTAAGACCTGACGACCTGGTAGGAATTTTCATAACCGCCAGCGACCCTGCTACTGCCATGCCTTTCAACCCCTTTCCGGAGGGAGTGAACTCTCAGCCGCCAAATTATGCCAATGGAGTAGCAGTAAAATACGGATATCTTATTGATGCTGAGGGAAATATTGAGTTTCCGGTTTTAGGGAAGCTGCAATTAGAGGGCCTTACCCGCGCTGAGGCCTCCAACCTTATCAAGGATAAATTGAAGGCCTATCTGCAGGAACCAATAGTTACAATGAGAATTCTGAATTTCAAAGTGACAATTCTTGGAGATGTACGCAACCCCGGAACTTTTAACGTACCCAACGAACGCCTTACCCTGCCTGAAGCTTTGGGTCTGGCAGGCGATTTGAATATGACAGGCCTTCGTAACAACCTCTTGGTAATCCGTGAGCAGGGAGGTGTAAGAAAATCATATCGCATTGACCTGACTTCTAATGAGATATTTACCTCTCCGGTATATTTTTTGCAGCAGAACGATGTTATTTATGTGGAGCCCAATCAGGCACAACGCAACGCTTCTGTTATTAATAACCGGGCTGGAATCTGGATATCTCTTGCCTCATTGATTGTAACAACCATCATCCTTATTGTAAAGTAAATGATTCATTCAGACTATCTCCAGGACCAAAGCTGGGATCCGACGAAATCGGATGCTCCGGTGAAGGAGATTCTCCTGAAATATCTTACACGCTGGCCCTGGTTTCTTGCCGGAATGGTATTGGCAGTATCTGCCGGATTTACCTATCTGTACCTGGCGATACCCAAATACGAAGCCCAGGCAACGATTCTGATTCGTGATGATTCGAAAGGAGGGGGTGAGCTTAGTGAATTGGTTGCGTTTGAAGACCTTGGCATCCTTGCAAAGAAAAATAACATTGAGAATGAAATAGAGATTTTGCGCTCTCGTACTATCATGCTCAGGGTGGTGCATGAACTCGGGCTCAATTTCAGGTATTATCGTGAAACACGTCCGCGCAACCAGGAACTCTTTCATGCACTTCCTTTCACCATTGAAGCTACTGACTCAAGCACTGAGCCTGCACCTGCTTTATTTTATATTGAAAAGCGCGGGGAGGGCTTGTACCGTCTTAGTGACCTGAAAGACAGAAATGTAATTAACGTAAAGTCTGGGGTGCCGTTTAGCTATCTTTCCGGAAGAATTATTATCAAAGAAAACAAAAGACAAACAACTCCTTTAAAAGGGAAAATACTTGTTCAGTCAGAACCTGCTGAACGTACCGCTTCGGCTTATGCAGCAAGGCTCAAGATAGACCATGCTGATGCCAAGTCGAATGTAATTCGTATCAGGTTACAGGATCCTGTTCAGGAAAAAGCAATTGACATTATACAGTCTTTGATAAAACAGTACCGTATTGATGCAATTGAAGACAAGAACCAGGTTTCATTGAATACCGCTACTTTTATTAATGAGAGAATAGGCTTTATTACCGGCGAATTGTCGGAAGTAGAAAACAGCGCTCAGAATTACAAAACAGGCAATAAATTGGTTGATTTAGCCTCTGAATCAGGTTTTATTTTAGAGGAAGAAGCATCAAACGAAAAAGAAATCATTCAAACCGGCATACAAAAAGAGCTAGCGGGTTTTGTTTTGAATTATCTGTCACTTATTCGCTCTCCGGATGAATTATTGCCCGCCAACCTTGGTTTGAGCGACGCCCCTGTTTCACTGATGATAAGTGATCACAATAAGCTGGTACTTGAACGTAACCGCATATTAAAGGGCTCTAAAGACCAAAATCCTATCGTTACCCAGTTACAGGAGCAGATTTTACAAATGCGCGAGAGTATTGGTGCGGCACTTAAAAACCTCGTACAAACACTGGGCCTGAAAGAGCAGAACCTGCGTGACCAGGCAGCAGTAATTACCAGGAGGATAACTTCAATACCTAAATTCGAGCGTGAATTCAGAGAGATTCAGCGCCAACAGCAGATTAAAGAACAACTCTATCTGTACCTTCTTCAAAAACGGGAAGAGACCGCTATTGCACTCGCAGTTACCGTATCAAACGCAAAGGTGATTGACCCGGCACAAGGTTCGGGTGAAGTAGTAGCCCCTGATAAAAAAGTGGTTTTCTCTTTCTCGGTATTACTCGGTTTACTTTTACCTGCCGGACTTATTTATCTGTGGGGTTTATTTGATACCAAGATTCACGGGCGCAAAGATCTTTCCCGCTCTGAGATTCCGTTTTTAGGCGAAATTCCGGCAGCCGATACTGATGAGCGTTTAGTGATTAAAGCCGACAACCGCTCGGGTATTTCTGAGGCTTTTCGTTCATTAAGGACCAACATATCCTTTATGCTTGACCGTAATCTGCAAAAAGCACCGGTTATTTTTATCACCTCTACCCTGGCAAAAGAGGGAAAAACATTTCTGGCTATAAATCTGGCTGCCATTACTGCCGCAACCGGCAAAAAGGTAGTACTTGCCGGCTTAGACCTTAGGACCCCCCGCGTGTTGGAATACCTCAACTTGCCTGAAACTAAAGGAATAACCAATCATCTGATTGATCCGAATTCTAAAATTGAGGACTTCATTTTACCTGTTAAAGGCATTGAGAACCTTTATGTACTTCCTTCAGGCGACATTCCACCCAATCCGGCAGAACTTCTGTTAAGTGACCGTCTCAATGAAATTTTTACCACTTTACGCAATCAGTTTGATTATGTAGTGGTTGATACTGCCCCCGCCGGACTGGTGACTGACACTATACTTTGCTCAGGCCATGCAGATGTAATCATATACGTGCTCCGTGCCGGGCTGACTGATAAAAACACGTTGACCATCCCCGAAACCTTGCATCACGATAAGAAACTCCCTAACATGGCATACCTGATTAATGACTCAAGACATTCAGGTTCTTACGGGTATGCCTATGGCTATGGTTATGGTGTTGGCGACAAAAAGCCCTGGTGGCATCTTGGCCGCCGTTTGAAACGAAAGCGCTAAAGCGTTTCGCTTATTAACCGAAAACAAAAGCCCCACAGATAAATCTAATCTGTGGGGCTTTTCGGTTTTATAAAATCAGCGAATCACTGAGAAGCCTGCTGAATACCTGTTTGTTTGGGTTTCAACTATCAGGAAATAAGCACCATTTCGCAAATGGCTTACCGGCAGCGAAACGCGTCCAGTATCAGCCATGCCTTTTACATACTCACGACTGATTAATCGTCCGGCCGCATCACGCAACTCAATCCAGACCGGCATGTTATCAGCCAAGGTAGATTTTAGCTGCAAAGTAACAATATCACTTGCCGGATTGGGATAGAGCAGCAATTGCTGACCTGCGTGGTGAAGCGCAATTCCGGTGGCGTCTTCTTGGCCTAATACCGTTACTGCAAGAGTAGATGCCTCCTTGCAAATGCCATTTGAAACTATCAGTCTCACCGTGTAAATGCCGGGTGCATCGTAAACATACTCAATTGAAGCTTCTCCTTCAAGATTATATCCATCGCCAAAATCCCAATGGTAGGTATAATCATGATTATCAGCTAATGCGTTAAATTGAACAGGATAGCCCATCTCTATCTGGTTATGACTTACACTAAATTCAGCTTGAACATCTTCGGATGCTTGAAGCGAAATGGCAGTTTCGAAATAATAACCGGTATAGGCTCTTGCTATCATAAGGTAATCACCTCCTTCAAGGTTACTTATCTGAACTTCACCTTTGAGATTTTCCAACTGTCTTACCGGGCTGCCATCCGTTTTATTCAACTCTAAACTCCAGGATGTTGCTGAAGGGTTTTTAAGGGTAATGGATGCGTCATTTTCATGGCAACTCTCGTGGGTAAAGCTGATTTCAACAGGAGGGCTCAGGTGCAGGAAAAAGCGGTTGTTGTATGTTCCTGTTGGCAGTACTACCTCCATCTGATTTTGTACGCGTAGGTCGGTAAAGGTGCCTGTGAGGCGGTCTTCTAAAACAAACATTACAGATTTGTCAAAGGTTTCAGTACCCGCTACACTTATCGAGTAGCTGCCTGTTTTGGTAATCAGCACCCCGACAGGTATTATACGGTCGGTTTTTTCATTCGACAACTCATTGACCATCAGATTTTTGGCGCCAACTATGGTATAAATATTCGGCAAGCCTTCAACCATTCCGTATAGTTTCACTGCATCTTCCTGAATGTTAAAATCGTCGGTTCCCTGCCCCAAAACGATCATTGACTCGTCAGCACCCGTACCACCGTGAATGCGCAGTCTTAACAACTGGCTCATTGGCTGTTCTTCGAAGAAGCGACTTTCAGAAACAGCAATACGCGCAGCAGCATTGAATGCAAATGAACCACCGCCACTTGCCTGCACAAACATCGCCTGCATTGGCTGAATAGTATTAGTAACATATTCTCCGCCGCCAAGGTCTGACCCAAAGCCGCTGATTCCGTTGTAGGTGTAGCTTCGGTATTGACCGGCATAAGTGCCTGTTGCCTGGAAAAACTGAACGGTATTTCCTATAAATGCAGTGTTGGTATTTCGAAGCGCCTGCCAGTCAACAGGTGCGGGGAAGGGATTGCCAATCAGATTGAAGCCTGAATAGGAATTTGATACGGCAATAGCTTTGTTGGTCATTGCCGGAGTACCTGTTAAGGTTACCGTATTATTGGCGGGCATCAACAGTGCGTATCCCCGTGCAGTTACGATAGAATGGCCTGATGTTGTTTGTGAGTACCATCCTTTCTGGTTATTGTCATTATGCGGCCATGATTCATCAAAAATCCAGCAGGTGGGGAAATTTGTTGGGGGGGTATTATTTGGCAGGTAACGAAAGTTATCATTGCCGGTTACAAATGAACCAAAATGAGTAACATTCAGTCCGGACTCAATAGGTGAAGATACAAAACGATAACCTTTCCCTCCGGCAAATACCCTTGTATAGGAAATTTGTTCGCCTGCGCCCAATTGCCCTGTAAAGCCAGAAGTAAAGTTATCAATGAACCCTGAAACC
>JAIBAI010000036.1 GCA_019695235.1 Bacteroidia bacterium
CCGGATAGTTTAACTTTATTGCCTTGAAATTTTAATTTGCAATCATGGAAACCCTAAAGCTTAAATACCCTGCTATTGCTAATTATATTGGCGGACAGTTCATCCCATTTACCGGTAAGGCATTAGATGTGCAAAGTCCGATAAGTGGCGAAGTGATTTCAACTGTGCCCTTATCCGGCAGTAATGACCTGCATCTGGCTGTTGAGAAGGCAAAAGCTGCCTGGCCTGCCTGGGCCGCCATGCCGGTAAAAGAAAGAGTACAAGTGTTTTACCGTTATAAAACATTAATGGAAAAACATCTGGATGAACTTTCACGACTTGTTCAGGAAGAAAATGGGAAAACATTCGAAGAAGCCAAAGCAGAGGTTGAAAAGAGTATTGAGTTGACCGAATTTGCCTGCTCCCTTCCTCAGCTGATTTCCGGAGAATTACTTGAAGTAAGCCGGGGCGTTGAATGTCGTGTTGACCATAAACCATTAGGCATTGTTGCCTCTATTGCGCCGTTTAATTTTCCGCACATGGTTCCTCACTGGACCATTCCAAATGCCATTGCTCTGGGAAATTGCATGATTCTTAAACCATCTGAGCAGGTACCGCTGTCGGCTGTGAAGATTGCAAACATGCTGAAAGAAGCAGGCTTGCCTGACGGCGTATTCAATGTAGTGAATGGCGACCGTGAAATTGTTGAAGCGATATGTGACCATCCGGATATTACAGCCGTTTCATTCGTGGGTTCTACAAAAATTGCCAAAGTGGTTTACCGCAGGGCTACCGATAACCTTAAACGCTGTGTGGCACTTGGAGGAGCAAAAAATCACCTGATAGTATTGCCGGATGCGCATCCGGATATGACGGCAAGCAATGTTACAGCTTCAATGTCGGGCTGTGCCGGACAACGGTGCATGGCTGCATCAGCGATGATGGCCGTGGGAGAAGTTGACCACATCGTACAAAAGATTGCAGAAGAAGCAAAGAAAATTATCCCCGGAAAAAACCTTGGGGCGGTGATTAGTAAAGCGGCCAAAGAACGCATAGAACGCTATATCTCTGAAGCCGAGGCCGCCGGAGCTAAAGTGTTGGTTGATGGCCGCAATTGCATTGTACCCGGAAAAGAAGATGGCTTCTATGTAGGCCCTACCGTTATTGACTATGTACAGCCCGATATGGCCATTGCGAAAGAAGAAGTCTTCGGACCTGTACTGGCTATTGTACGTACAAAAGATTTAGACGAGGCACTCCGGATTGAAAATGATTCAACCTACGGAAATGCCGCATCAGTATTTACCCAAAGTGGCGGTGCTGCAAGACAGGTCATGGAACGTGCAAGCGCAGGTATGGTAGGGGTGAACATCGGTGTTCCGGTACCCCGTGAACCATTCTCGTTTGGCGGTTGGAACGAAAGTAAATTTGGCGTAAACGACATAACCGGTAAAAGCTCAATTGAATTCTGGACGCGACTTAAAAAAACTTCCGTAAAATGGAACCCGGAAGCGAAAGTGAACTGGATGAGTTAAACCATTTTCATCTTTCCGGTCTTATTTATTCATTTGTTACGCTGAGAAATAAAATGATAAGAAAGTCCTTTATTATTCTGCTACTGGCTTGTTCATCATTTCTACAAAGCCAAAACTTATATTTCCCTCCAACAACGGGAGATACCTGGGAAACACAAGACCCTCTGACACTGAACTGGTGTGCAGAGAAAATTGATAGCCTGTATGCCTATCTTGACAGCAACCATACCAAAGCCTTTGTTTTGCTTAAAGGAGGCAAAATTGTACTTGAAAAGTACTTTGGTAACCATACGCAAAATACACCCTGGCAATGGGCCTCAGCCGGTAAAACCCTCACTTCGTTTATGACGGGAATCGCCCAACAGGAAGGCTTGTTGAGCATCAATGATACCAGTTCAAAATACCTTGGTAAGGGCTGGACTGCCTGTACTGCTGAACAGGAAGACAAAATTACTATTAGGCATCAATTAACCATGACCTCCGGGCTTGATGATGGTGTGCCTGAAAATTACTGTACCCTCGACACCTGCCTGCTTTATAAGTCAGATGCCGGAACACGCTGGGCCTATCATAATGCACCTTATACCTTGCTTGATAGTGTAATTGAACAGGCTACCGGACAAACACTGAATGCTTATGTTGCTCAGAAGTTGAAAACGCCTACCGGAATGACCGGCTTCTTTATTAAACTGGGTTACAACAATGTGTTTTTTAGCAATGCCAGAAGCATGGCCCGATTCGGACTCCTGATGCTCAATAAAGGCAAGTGGAATAGTACACCCGTACTTACTGATTCAACCTATTACCGGCAGTTAATTAATACCTCTCAGAATCTGAATCTTTCCTATGGATTTCTTTGGTGGCTCAATGGTAAAAACTCATTCAGACTGCCCACCAGCCAACTGGTTTTCCCCGGTCCACTGATTCCAAGTGCACCTGACGACCTTTATATGGCATTAGGAAAAGACGGGCAGTTTTTAAATGTAGCCCCCTCTGAAGATATGGTTTGGGTAAGAATGGGGGAGTCGCCTGACGGATTATTAGTACCCTATCTGCTGAACGAGGGAGTGTGGCAGCGTATCAATGAACTAATATGTTTCATTAATTCTCTTCCGGCAAGTGAAAAAGATGATAGCTTGTTACAACTGTTCCCCAACCCAGCGAGCGAAACATTAAGCATCCGGTCGCAAAAAGCTTTAAAAACAATCAGTTTGTACAACCTTCAAGGCCAACTTTTAAATTCTTTGAAAACCGAAGGAAATACCGCAACAGTACAAACCAGCCAAATAGGAAGCGGCCTTTATTTTATTAGCGTCACTTTTGCTGATAATACTGTTCAAGCAAGAAAATTTGCCGTAGAATAATGATTGCTATCAGAGTTTGTTTCGATAGTGTTATTCTGACACTTTATTTTTAAATTTGTTAATTCGTAATTTTACGGTAAGCAATTTCTATCATATAACTCAAAAAAGGAGCAAATGCGTAGTTTTATAAAAGGATTGATTGGCGCAGCAGTACTAATTACACTGAGTAACAATTTTGTGCAAGCGCAAGCACAGGCGAATGTGAATGATGTTTATTTTCAGGCATTTGGTTGGGACATTCAAGACCAGGCTTATGTAAAAGCAGATGGCGGCCTGTATAATTTTCTGAGCTTTCGTGCAGATGCTCTTTCAGCTGCAGGGTTTAATGTTGTATGGATGCCTCCCCCCAGTAAATCTACGGGCGGGATGGGCTACATCCCTACTGAATACTTCAATTTTAACCAAACCCCATTTGGTACTGAGGCTCAATTACGCACTTTACTTAACCGTTTTAAGAATGCTAATCCGGCAATTCATCCCATGGCCGATGTGGTGGTGAATCATCGTGGTGGCACCCTTAGTTGGACTGATTTTACAAATCCAGCCTGGGGCTGCGAAACTATTTGTTACAATGATGACAGTGGTAACACACAAACCGCCAACTATCAGGGTTGTAGGCCAACAGGAGCCAATGACACCGGAGATGATTTCAGCGGGGCACGTGATTTAGACCATACCAGTCAGGTTGTGCAAAATGGGGTAAAAGAATACCTAAGCCGTTTGAAAGAACTTGGCTTTGACAGTTGGCGCTGGGATATCGCAAAAGGATTTTCCTCATCCTTTTTTGGCGACTACATCAACGCATCAAATCCTTATGCATCTGTTGGAGAGTATTGGGACGGTAATCAAAACCTGTTGAAAGCATGGATTAACGGTACCGGGGGGAAATCAGCAGCGTTTGATTTCAATATGTATTACGATATTTTACAACCTGCGTTGAACAGTGGAAATTACAGTGTTCTTGCATCAGGCTTCACAGGCCTTGCCGGGCAGTTTGGTTTTGCCGACAAGGCAGTTACTTTCATTGACAATCATGATACATTCGTAAAGCCTGGAAGCATTGTGAGCAATGATAATATCATGAAAGGCTATGCTTACATCTTAACACATCATGGCATTCCCTGCGTGTTTCTGCCACATTATTATGGGGGCACCTTTAAAAAAGATGGTGTTACGGTGAATTATTCTTCCAATGAAATTGCAATCAATAAACTGCTGGCGGTTCGCAAAGCCAATGGTATCAATGCATATAGTGCGATAAGCGTACAAAATTCAAGCGGTTACTATGCAGCAATTATTGACGGAAAAGTAGCTGTTAAAATCGGCCCTGGCAACTGGGCACCAACGGGAAACGACTGGATTCTCAACGCATCAGGTAATGATTATGCAGTTTGGTCAAAGTCGGCAATCAACGTTACACCTACATTAAGTATTACACCAGCTGGTGGAACCTTTGCCACTGGAAGCCAGGTGAGCGTCAGTATCACCGCACTTGATGATAAACCGGGTACTACTATTTACTATTCTACTGATGGCACTGTGCCCTCAGAAAGTTCGAGCATTTATACTGATGCAATAATTATATCAAACAATACGAACTTACAGGCCTTTGCAAAAGATGCTGATGGTCTGAAATCAGCTGTCGTAACGGCACAATATACGTTCCTGCCACTGCACGACTTAACAATACGTTTTCGCCCACCAGTGAGTTGGGGAAATCCACCCTTTTATATTCATTATTGGCAGGTGCTCAGTGCAGGTTCATTTCCCGATTCACAATGGCCAGGAAAAGTGATGGAAGGGCCTGATGCGGCAGGTTTCTTTAAATATACCCTGCCACAAATTGCCCGTGCTAACTTCTTGTTCACCAAAAGTAGCAGTGGGCCACAAACAGTTGATATCGTTGAAGTAACTGAAAACCACTGCTATGAAGCCAGCGGTACCACAGGGAAACTCAACGCTGTGATTGTTGATTGTTCTCCGGTGGGTATTGGTGAATCGCCAGAAAATGACAAACTTGTCCTTTATCCAAACCCTGCTGAGAATTATTTTGCATTCAACCAACCTGTAATACAACTTCAAATACGTAGTATCACCGGAAAACTCATACAAAACATCCCTCAAGTTACAGGTGCACAACAGGCTATTGACATTACTAATTTCCAATCAGGAATTTATCTGGTAGAAACACATACTGCAAACGGAGAGAAACAACAATTTAAGCTCGTAAAACCTTAAAATTTGGGCGCCCGGGCGGGCTGTCACTACTCGCTGTGCCGGCAAGCCGCCACGAGCTCAAACAGGCCGTTCCATCCCTGGCGCATAACGATTTACGGAGGCTTAAACTTCAGTATGTTGGTTGAAGTTTTTCATTCGATGAATCGGAACTTTTCGGCATCAAAAAGCCCTAAGTCACTTAGCTTGATACTTGGTATAACTAATAAAGCCATGAACGAAAGCGACATGAAAGGCGCCTTGAGTTTTGACCCCATTTGTTTTACAAGTTGATCAATTCGTATATAATCAGCTGCCATCTGATAACCATCAATATTACTCATCAATCCGGCAACAGGCAAAGGAATCAGCTCAGATGTATTGGCGTTTACTGCGGCAATACCACCTTTCGACTGAATCACTAAATTTATTGCACGTGCCAGGAATTCATCACTGGTTCCTGCGGCAATTATATTATGCGAATCGTGTGCAACAGATGAAACAATAGCACCGTCACGGAACCCCATGTTTTTAATAAAGGCAATGGCTGGCTTTGCTGGTTTGTACCGGTTTACTACCACCAATTTCAAAATATCATTCTCCTGGTCAGGAATTATTTGCCCATTTGAAACCAAAGGCTTCACTTCAATTCGTCGTGTAATAAGTTCGCCATCAAGTACCTCTATAACCTTTATTGGTTCACCTGTATCACTTACTGCCAGTTCGTCTGGCTCAATTAAAGATGCAGAAAAATGATTGGGTGTTTCAGATGCTTGCGAATGAAGCAATGATTTTCCACGCTCTGCAACCTGTTGGCCGTTGATAAACGTTTTTAGAATATTGAACTTTTCAGGATGGTCAATGATAATAAAATCGGCCTTGTCGCCTGCACGTAATAAACCAACATCAAGTTTGTAATGGTTCACAGGGTTGATGCATGCCATCTGAAGCACCTTAAAAATATCAAAGTTTTTTTGCAGACAACGTTTTATTAAAAGATTAATATGTCCTTCAAGTAGCGAATCAGGGTGTTTGTCATCAGAGCAAAACATCATATTCTGGTAATACTCAGGGATTAATGGTGCAAGTGCCTCAAAGTTTTTAGCAGCACTACCTTCACGTATGAGGATTTTCATACCATAACGTAACTTGTCAAGCGCTTCTTCAGCAGTGAAACATTCATGGTCGGTTGAAATGCCTGCATCAATGTATTTTTTTGCGTCGTCATTGCGCAAGCCCGGTGCATGACCATCAACAGGTTTCCCGAACCTATGAGCAGCTGCTATTTTCTCTAAAACTTCTTTATCACCTTGCAATACACCGGGCCAATTCATCATCTCGGCCAAATAATA
This sequence comes from Bacteroidia bacterium, assembly GCA_019695235.1. Taxonomy (GTDB): domain Bacteria; phylum Bacteroidota; class Bacteroidia; order M30B66; family M30B66; genus JAIBAI01. The sequence continues at coordinate 6,445 of JAIBAI010000036.1, forward strand.
AATATCTGCCCTTTGCATCAATTGCTCCACATCATGTCGCGTAATTTCTGCACCTGCTGTTTCAAACTTCGTTGCGGGTACACATGAGGGTGCCCCGAAATAAAATTTAAAAGGACTCTTTTGTCCGTTTTTGATCATAAAATCAACTCCCGGAATCCCTAATACATTAGCAATTTCATGTGGGTCAGAAATGGTAGCAACAGTACCATGAACTACCGCTAATCTGGCAAACTCAGTTGGTACCAGCATCGAGCTTTCCACATGAATATGGGCATCAATTAAACCGGGCAGAATATACTGTTCATCAACCGTTGAAAGCACCTCTTTCACTGCGCGTATCGTATTACCTTCCAACTGAATTTCGGCATTATAGATGCGTTGCTGGTGCAGGTCAATTAGTTTTCCGCTGATGGTCATAATGTTTATTGGCTGTTTTGAGTGAATTCAGTAGCTTTAACAGAACTTCAAATATAACATTTCTGCAATGCAGGTGGTATCTTAAAATGGATGCAAACCCCATCAACCGAATGATTTTGACGATTGTTGAAAATTTGGTCTATGATTGGAAGGCGATCAAGGTGCTGGATTACGAAAATTGCAGTACAAGTTTTGGTTGATAGGGAGGGCTTACCTTTTTATAAAGGGGACCACCGGGCCCCCGCCACTACTAAGCTACGAAGAAGCTGAATAGGTGCTTTTGCACTACATGCAAAAATTTTGCATGTAGTGCAAAAGAAAACGCTGAACCGCTTGGTATTATACGATACCGTTTTAAAAATATTTTTTTCATCAGGCAGCAATTGGCTGCTTGTTGAGCGAACTATGAAACAATGCTTGGACTTTTTGCTGTTTGGCAAAATGTTTCTAATGAGTGATTTAAATTCTACCGGTGATTGTTGCTTTTGTTTTACCAGGTGTTGAAAACTTATGCAAAAAAAATAATAATTGAAACAAGTGAACTGTATATCCTGCATTAATTTTGGTCGAATAGTTCAATTAATTAATTTTTCCTTTAAGGTGAACCAGCCCCAAAACGTTTGGGTGCAGCATTAGGATTTATTAAAATATGTATGACCAAACCAATTCTTAATTCTTGTCTTGTTCTTTTGCCAATAGCCTTGACTGGCTGCTTGAAAGAGAACATTCAAACTGACGATTTATTCGGTACATGGGAGTACGATTCAGTACAGCTTTTGGGCGTAAGTGATGATACAACGATGGCAGCCAAGGGAACATTTGTTTTCAAAACCTCTGATAAAACTATAGCATCCGGTGCCTCCAACTATGGTGAGCTGTGCATGGCAAATGCAGATTTGCCAATTGTTTCGCAAGGCTTATCTGGTCAAGGCTCCGTCAACCTGCATATAGTTAATGGTTCGGTCTATTTTTCTAAGTCTATTGATGCCAACAACTATAATTATAAAAATTTTTTCTATGGTTATATGGAACATGAGAACATGTGGGAGGTATTGAATACGCCTATCCGTATGTGTTTGGTGTCGAAAAATGAATTGAATGTCCAGTTTTGGCTAACTAACAATTCCGGTACCCGTTTTAATATTCAGAAAATGACCCTCAAGCGCCGTAATCAATGACACGAAATCTGGTATTTGTATCTTTTTTTATTTTCAATTTAGCTTGCACTTTAAAAGGTCAAATGGGCGACCGTTTATGGCTGATGCTTGGGGCGGAAGGCATTCATGGTAGTTACACAGGAATCTCCCCTCAGGTTATGGACGATAAGTACAAGTTGTATAATCTGGCAACATTCCGTATAGAGAGTATGGGGCCTAAGAAGGGTAATTTTTGTTTCGACTGGACGGGCTTAGGTATTGCAGCTTTTGCAATACAGAACAACCGTATCCATACATCAACATACACCGAAAATGGTTTTCATAAATTTGAGAACCATTATATTATGCGGCTTAATGGCTTCCGTCCGCTTGGTGATGTGCAATCAAAATCATTGCGATTTGGGTTTGGATGGCAGGCAGATTGGCGAATTTTTGGAGCCAAGAAGAATGATGATGACAATGGGGTAGGGTCATACGCATATCCTGGTATCAGCTACGGGCCACTTGAAGGGAAAGGTCGTGTTAGTGGGGGTGTTAATTTCAATCTGGTGCAACAAATTGACTGGTTATATAGCCGCTATTCACTAAATCTGGCTTATAGCCCTGGTAAAATTCAGGCAGTTAGCATTTTTCCTGAAGGCACCTGGTATGTCAGCTATAAAAGAACTGCAATCTTTGTAAACGCATCTTATCGTGCAGATTACCTTATGGGAAACCGAATGACTCTTGCGAAGGGTTACCTTCAGGAGCCACGTAAAAAAAGTTCTTTCGCATTGGCTACACATATCCAGGTGGGCATTGCTCTTGATATTTGGAAGTGGGGAAAACGAGGTGCATAAATAGGCTTTTCTGTTGAAATAAGCAGTCTTGAAGGCACCGAATTTTCAAAACTTCAAGAACGGAGCATTAAAATATTCATAATTTCGCTGAAATAATTGATGGATGCTACGTATTCATTTTGTTAGCTTAATTATGCTTTTTGCACATTCGCTGAATAGCCAGGTTTGGAAAACATACCCATATCATCAGGACAGTAGTGTGCTGAATTTCCCGCGTGATGAGGGCTACCATCCGGGTGAAGTGGTTGAGTGGTGGTATGTAAATGCACATTTTAAAGGCGACAGCACCGGTACTGACTACGCGGGTATGTTTACCTTCTTTTATTATCCCGCTTTTGGTTTTGACGGCTTCCGTATTTTTGAATTGTCGAATGAAAATACAGGTGATTTTTTAACAGAAACGCAACCATGTAAATACACTACCCTTTCGCAAACCGAGCTTGAAATTCAGTCAAACTCAGGTGTGCTTGGTAACATTCAGGAAGAATGGGTTACAATTAAAGACCCGGAAGGTGGTTTAAAACCCTTTCAATACCGGATAAAGGCAAGCATGGCAAACGGTAGTATTGATTTTAATATGAATGCTGTGAAACGCCCTTTAATGGTTGGTGGCACCGGGTTTTTGTATGAAGGCGAAACAGGTTATACCTATTACTATTCGATTACTGAATTGCAAATTTCCGGAACAGTAAACATGAATGGCGTAACCGAAACTATTCATGGTCAGGCATGGATTGACCGCCAATGGGGTGAGTTTAACCCCAATACCGGTGAACAATATACCTGGATGTCGCTGAATATGTCGAACGGTATGGACTTCAATCTTTGGAATATATTTAACAAGCAAAACGAGATTCCGAATACTCCTGAGTTTCGTTTTTGCAGTGCTTATCTTAACGATAGTACAGACACAACCTTTTCTGATTTCAATCTTGAACGGCTTAAATATGTGTATACAAGTGACAGCGTTCGCTGTTACGACCAACAATGGCGATTTACTGCACCAAACATCAACCTTTTAATAACGGCAACACAATCGAACAATGAAGTGAAACTTCCCTTTCGTTTTTTCGAAGGCAGTTTACATATTGAAGGTGTCATCAATGGAGAAGAAGTATCCGGCATAGGTTATACAGAACTTTTGCATTCATTTGATAAACCGGATGTAAGTATTCTGGCTCCGGCAAACTTTAGCCATCAAGGGCCGGAAGTTGTTCCAATTGTATGGAAATTGAACAATCCGGATGATGGAAGACCCCTTTGGTATGATCTTTCTATCAGTACTGATGGTAAAAATACATTTACTCCCATTGCCACGCACCTGACGGATACTTCGTTTGTTTGTGCGCCGGATTCATTGTTAGATGCTGAATGCTGGTTGATGATAAAGTCATTTTCAATAGATACTGTATTGTTTCAAACGCTCATAGCAGACCAACCATTCTATCTGGGTGAAGCAGGTATAGATGAAAGTCCAGCGATGAGTGCTGTCAAATCATTTCCTAATCCATTCACATCCGGCACCTCTTTGGAATTTGAATTAAAGAAGCCGGCGCTGGTAAATCTTCGGATTACAAATGTATGCGGCAAAGAGATAAGCCGGATGCAAGCTTTTTATCATTCTGCTGGCAGGCAAACAATCAACTGGAATGCAGTCGTACCTTCCGGTATTTATTTCTATCATTTACAATTCAACGGACAGAATTTTAGTGGGAAATTGCTGAAACATTAATTAAATTTACCTCACATACTTGAGAGTGATGCTTCTGTTGTATTCATTTTTTTTAATTTTCTGCTTTGCCGGATAAACATTTAAAGCGTTTACATTATGAAAACCAGCATTTTCAAATTTCATTGTATTCTTCTTGTCGGAATATTTTTGATTTCTGAGGCTACAGCCCAGCAATGGCAGCCTGTAGGGCCAATTGCATTTACTCCAAATAGTGTTAAATACACCACTATTGCCATCAATAAAAATGGAGAACCCTACGTGGCATTTCAGGACAAAGAATTTTACGGTCAACTATCTGTGATGAAATACACCGGAAATGAATGGATAATGCTTGGAGATTCAGGGGTTTCTACAAGTGATGCAGCATATATTTCAATGGCGTTCAACAAAAATGGAGAGCCATTTGTCGCATTGTCAGATGGAGGTTATGGCGTGGCAAGTGTTAGAACCTTTGATGGTTCAACATGGGTAGAAGTAGGCTCTACATCAGTAACAACCAGCTATGCAAAATATACTTCTATTGCTTTAGATAGCAATGATATACCCTTTGTTGCATACGCCGATCACGCACTTAGTGGAAAGGTATCAGTAAAAAAATTTGACGGTACATCCTGGGTAGGAGTGGGGGTGGCGGGGTTCTCAGCTGAGGGCTCACAATATGTTTCGCTGGCTATCAATGCTAACAATGAACCTTATGTGGCCTATATCGGCTTGGACGCTAAGAAGGTAACAGTGAGTAAATTCGATGGAACTAATTGGCAAACAGTTGGCGAACCTGACTTTTCAGGTTGGGATGCCTATGATGCTTCGCTGGCTTTTGGTAATGGTCCTGAGCCCTACGTAGCGTATACTGCCTATGGGGGCGTTGCAGATTGGGACGCCTGGGTGAAGAAGTTTGATGGAACTGATTGGGTTAACGTTGGTACAATGCCGGCCTCGACAAGGGGTGCCGAATACGCTTCTTTGAAATTTAGCAGTGATGGAGTGCCTTATCTGGCCTACGCAGATGGAGACAATTTCGATAAGGCTACCGTAAAAAAATTTGATGGCGCATCCTGGCTTACTGTGGGTACTGCTGGTTTTTCTGAAGGAGATGCAGATTATCTTTCGCTTGCATTAAACCCCAATGGAGTGCCTTATGTTGCCTACTCAGATGATGAAAATGCAAAGAAGCTTACCGTGATGAAATTCACTGCCGTTGAGAGCATTGAAAGTAATTCAGCACCCTCTGCAGCGCTTAAACTTTACCCAAATCCGGCTAACACAAAAGTCTCAATCGAGAATATACCTGCCAATGCAACAATACGTATTGTTGACTTAACAGGGAAACAACTGTACTACTCAAATACTTTCGGCAGGTCTTCGGTTATTGAAACTGGTCAATTTGATGACGGTTTATACATCCTGCAAGTGGAAGGCCGAACGTTTAAAATGAGCATAAAATTAGTAATTAACCATCAAAGCCCTGGGTACTGATTCGTACCCAGACATGCCGGAAACCTAAACAGCAAACATTCAGTTTTAATAGATTATGAATATTTTAAAAATTAATGGTGGTAAAGTAGAAATGAGAAGTACCTCAGGTTCTTTGATTCGCGTTGTCGGAAACGGTGATGCAGTAAATGCAGAATTAAGCCGTGATGGGAAATTAGTGCTCATAACAACCAATCAGGGTAAGGTTGAAATTCGCCAGGAGACCGGCTCCTTAATTCGTACCATTGGCAATGGCGATGCAGTGAATGCAAAATTTCACGAAAACGACATCATGGTGTACACCAAAAGCGGCAAAATGGAACTCAGAAAAGACCACGGTTCCTTAATAAGGGTGCTTTAGGTCAACTTTCACCTCAACACTGGATAGCTGCTAATGATACGACAGCGTTTCTGGAGGTTTCCCCGTCAATTAAATTCTAAAATTTAATAAAATAGTTTAATATTAATTTTGGTTTAACTTATTATGCTGTAAATTTGATGAAGCAGAATAAAATTAACCATTCATTTAACAGCTATGAAAAAGTACATCTTACCCTTCGTATTGTTGTTTATTGCAATTTTAGCTATTGGTGCTTGCGAGTGCCCTTATGGTGAAGACTGTGGGAAAGCTTCAAGTGTAGAACAACCCAAATAGCACCTTGTGGCTCAATGGCAGCGAAAGGCTGCCTTGCAGCGGTTTTTCATCAGCGTGACCCCGGAGGGATTATTGCATGATCACCGTTTGGGCCGAATTGCGGTAGATGAAAAACCTTGTTCAGCTTTGCTGAACATATAAAAAAACAAAACCTGTCTTTGGTAAGCAAGCTCACCCAGCCAGGCTTTTTGTTTTTTTGCTGCCTTGCAGCGGTTTTTCATCAGCGTGACCCCGGAGGGATTATTGCATGATCACCGTTTGGGCCGAATTGCGGTAGATGAAAAACCTTGTTCAGCTTTGCTGAACATATAAAAAAACAAAACCTGTCTTTGGTAAGCAAGCTCACCCAGCCAGGCTTTTTGTTTTTTTGCTGCCTTGCAGCGGTTTTTCATCAGCGTGACCCCGGAGGGATTCGAACCCCCAACCAACAGAACCGGAATCTGTCATTCTATCCAATTGAACTACGGAGCCAAATTTGGAGGGCGCAAAGGTAGTATTTTTCGGGTTTGAAAAACGAAAAAGAGGCTGCCCGGAAGGGCAGCCTCTTTTGGTTTATTTTATTTTGGGGATGCGATTAGCGTTTTACCACCTTCTGCACTTCTTTTGATGTTGGGGTAGAGATGCTCAGGAAGTAAACTCCTGATTTGAGCTCAGCCAGGTTCATGGTATATACCAAGTTGGCGTTTCCTTTGGCGTTGATTACCTCGCTGCGAACGCTTTGGCCAAGGTAATTCACCAGATGCAGGCTTAGTTGTTCTGCACCCAAACCGTTGATTTGTACATTCAGTTCGTTGTTAAATGGGTTAGGATATACTTCGCTTGAGAAAATCTCATCAGGGGTATTGAGGTCGTCTTCTACACGCTTTGGGTCATCTGTTGTACAATCATTTATTACTACCACTCCGTCAACATCGAATCCGTCGGCTGAACTGCTGAATTTTGTGGTTTTGCTATGGTCGGTAATGCGCAGGTACTGAATTACACCAGCAGCAGTGATGTCAATCTCACCATCCTGGCAAAGCTCACCCAGATATACCCAGTTGTTGCCATCCAAAGAGCCTTCGAAAATGGCTGTTTCAGGATATTTTGAGCATGACGGATTTCCATAAGAGGTCTCTACTACTTTCAGGTCATTGGCTGATGGATTGTCAAATACAACATAGTCGAAACGCAGTGTTACCTGTCCGCCAAAACCAAGCGAAACGAAGTTCACAGTATTGTTGTTCTGTGGGAAACCAACAGCCATGTTGGGGTTGATACGACTTGGATGTATAGGGCTACCATTCTGGCGGGTACCAGGGAAGTAATCAAATGCAGCAGCTGCAGCACCGGCAAGCAAAGCCGAAGGGCTGGGGTTTTCTTCAAAACCATTCAGACACATAATGCCATCAACATCATAGCCATCGGCTATTTGGCCAGGAAAGCCTCCAATAGGACTAATATCAACAATTTTAACATATTGTGCCCAGTTTAATGAGCCAAGGTCAAACTCTGCATCCTGGCATGCTTCGCCTAAGAAAACAAAGTGACAGCCATCCTGTGAGGCAAATACCCGCGCACGTTCAGGGTAACGGCCACAGAGGGGGGTGCCGAATGAGGTTTCAAAAACCTTAAGGTCATTGCCTTCACCATTTTTAATGGCTGAGCCAAATTTTAAGGTTATTTCCCCACCAAATCCAAGTGAGGCAAAATTGTATGCGCCTGGTGCGGTAGGTGCATCGCTGTCTTGCGGTTGCCCCAATGCATTGCTGCCAATGGTGCGGGCGGCTTCTATAAAACCACCGTCGTTTTGCTTGGTATAGTTGTAACTGATTACTTCTTCGGCATAGCATGAGGGCGAAGAATAAGTATCGCTTTTAGCTGATATATTCAGCATTCCGGCGAAAGAGAGCGCCAACATTGCAGTGGCGGTTTTGCTGATGAGGTTGTTGTGAAGCATGATTGTTAGGTTTGGTTCTGTATGCTATTACGCCGGAAATGACAAATAGTTGCAAAATCTTACATGCAACTATGGGTTTGTAATAAGTTGCCTGATGTAAGTAATTGATAATCAGTAATGAAAATATTTGTTTTTGGATTAATTCTCCTGTTTATGTAAGGAAATTTAAGATTTGAAATCAACCATTGCGCTGCCAAAACCAGCTCTAACTAATACTTCATACATATAAAGTGCCTCGAAATTTGATGAAAATATTCAAATGTTAAAAGATGGCCTGCGAATTTGACTATGTTTACATTCTCAATTTCAACTATGAAAAAACCTTACACATTACTATTACTGGCAAGTATGTTGTGCTTGAACCTTCCGGCAATGGACGTTCCCGGAGATACCATCGGGAAGTCAACTAATTTTGTTCCCCGATTTTCACCCACAGGTTCCACAACCATGGTGAAAGACCCTGAGGGAGGCTATGTTTACGGTACCGGAAGGCGTGCTCCTTTTCAGGACCAGAATGGAGCGCCATTGGGCGTTGTAACAGGTGTAGCGCAGGGGTATGAAGTAAACGAACCGGTGCAAATCACCCATATCCTGGCGCGTATTCCGGTTGTCATCGCCACATCTGAAGAATCACCCTCAAAAGCTGTGTTTGCAATACATCCGGTACAAAATAATGCCGGATATGAAGGGGCGCAACAAACACAGGTGCCCGGGCCTGGTACAAGCACCAGCAGTGCTGAGAAAACACTTCAGGAGTTAGAAGCAAGCCAGGGAGGATACACCGTGGTTGCCTTACCTGCACCAGTGGATGTTCAAAGCGACTTTGCGATTTCTTGTACGTTCACCAGCTTTGTTGCTAACAACGATTCTTTAGCATTTCTAACCGATGCGCAGGGTAACGGACTTGCAATGAAATACTGTTGGCGCATGGTGAGCATCACAAATTTTTGGGACAGGTGGTTCACAGCCAGTACCTGGGCACAGGATATTAATGTAGCCCTTTTTGCGGTAACAAGTGGCACAACAGCCATATCAGGTGATACACCAGCGTTGAACAAGGCTGTTTTGTATCCCAATCCGGCATCAGGGCTCGCTCAACTGGAGTTCAATTCTGATAAAGTGCAAAACTTTAACCTTACCTGGTTAGATGCATCCGGAAATGTGATAAAAAAGGAAAACCTTGGGAAACGCACTACAGGAAAGCATATTATCCAAAATGATTTGTCGGCCTTTGCCTCCGGAACTTACTTTTATATTCTTGAAGCAGAAGACGGCAGTAATATCGCCCGATCCTTTGTATTGAGCCGGTAAACTAAAACCTAATTGTGTATCCTAACGACCCCGACTCATCCGGCTTGGATGGCTCAGGGTCTTTTTTTATTTCATATTGAATACGCACCGTTTCAGGGCCAATTACCGGTGCCGGAATAGGTAAACGGAAGTGAATATTCAGACTATGATGAAATATCACCTTTAAGCCTTGTTTCTTTGTTTTTTCGAAGCGCAGCAAGCTCACCAGTCGTACAGCTTCTTCATCGCACCCTGCACCAACACTGTGTACCACCTGTATATTGCTAACAGTACCAAATTCATCAATATCAAACTTCAAGCTTACAATACCCTGAATTTGCTGTTTGATGGCTTCTTCCGGATAAATCATTTCTTGCCGGATGTATTCATCCATTGCTTTCCTTCCACCCGGGTAACGGGGTTTGTGAAAGAAATGCTCGGGCTTGGCTTGCTTTTTCAAACGCAATCTATTTAATCCACTGCTGTTTTACAGCGTCAAAGCTCGGCAAAGAGCGATAAGGCCACATGGCCATCACTTTTGAACCTTTTAACAGAATTAGCCCCGGATTGCTTCTAATCATGGTCTTGAGCTGCGTTGCATCTACAATATACCAGGGATAGGCTGCCTGTACCTCATGCCTGAACTCATCAAGCATTTCCGGAGTAGCTGCGGTTAACCCAATAAATGGAACCTTGTTCTTCTCACACAAAGCTGCCAGATCATTGATTTGCGGCTGCACACCACGGTTGGCTTTGGTTAAATCATAACTAACCAGAAAGAATTGATACCCTTCGTATTGCAATAGGTCTTCTGTATAATCATTCCCATCGGGGTCGGTCAGACTGAAATCATGAATTGGGGCCGGAATACCTGCTTTTACCTCTTTGCTTTGCTGATCAACAAACTTCCATTTCCCGGTAGTCCAGTTAATGGTATCAGTATAGGGTATCTTGGCAAAAAGTGAGTCTTTTCCGGCAATGGTATCACGATAAATGAAGTGCGTTTCAAAAACAGGGTCAACACCGCCCTTCATCCCCTCCAAAATATCCTTGCCTACTGCATAAGGCCTGAAGTCTTTTACAGGCAGGTAATTATACGTGTACAAAGGAAAAGCAGTTGCAGCAAACAATACAGTTAATAACAAGGCATTGCTTAGCTTGGGGCCGGTTAATGGCCGGATATGTTTCATCCCGAAAGTCAGAATCAAAATCAACACCAGTAAAACCACATCCTTTGAAAACGATTCCCAGGGCGTTAGCTTTACAGCATCACCAAAACAGCCACAGTCGGTTACTTTGTTGAAGTACGCCGAATAAAAGGTTAAAAAGGTAAAGAACACAATCATTGCCAAAAGCAACCAAACTGTAAGTTTTACCCTGTTGCCAATGAGCAACATAAAACCCAGCAATATTTCTGCAATGCAAATCAACATCGCCTGCCATGCAGCAGTTGAAATTAAAAATTCAGTGCCAAAGACCTGGTAATATTCTTCAAGTTTGTATCCGAAACCGGTAGGGTCATTTGCCTTGATTAGTCCGGAAATAATAAATAAAACGCCAACAAGTATGCGCGACAACTGAACAAGTAATTTCATAGATGCTCTTTTTGCAATTGTTTCTCAATAATCAGGCCGCTTCGCCTAATCGTATCAGCGCAAAAATAGCGTAATTGATTATATCCATGTAATTTGCATCAATGCCTTCTGAGACAAGGGTTTTTCCTTGGTTTTCTTCTATTTGCCGGATGCGTAGCAACCTTACTAAAATCATATCAGTAAACGAACTGATGCGCATTTCGCGCCAGGCTTCTCCATAATCATGGTTCTTTGCCAACATCAATGCCTTAACATCTGCCAGTATTTGGTCGAAGAAACTTTCGGCCTCCTCTACCGGTAGCTCGGCAGGCTCAGTTGCGCCAAGTTGCATCTGTATGAGCCCCATCACGGCATAATTGATAATACCAATGTATTCTGGCTCAATGCCCTCATTTACAAGATGATAACCCTTTGTTTCAATACCCCTGATGCGGCGCGCCTTGATAAACAACTGGTCGGTAATGGTAGTGCCCCGCAAAATGCGCCATGAAGTACCATAATCAGCATTCTTCTTCAGAAATATATCTTTGCATGCAAGAATTACTGCATCGAATTGCTTCGAGGTTTGTTCCATAATCAATCTTTATCCGGATGGAAAGTGCGAAAATACACAGCAAGTCAATAAGTCCAACAATTTGCCTTGGGGGCAAATTGATGACATTTGAACAGCCACGAATAATGGCCATCGTCAACCTGAATGCCGATTCATTCTACAAAGACAGTCAGATGAAATCGCTTGATGAGGCATTGCGTAAGGCTGAACAACATTTCAATGAAGGTGCCGATATTATTGATCTGGGGGTGACGAGTAGTCGCCCGGGTGCACATTTGAGTTCTCCTGAACATGAATGGAGCCAGTTGCTTCCGGCGCTTGAAACCCTCCGAAAGGCTTATCCTGAAAAATATATCTCTGTTGACACCTACCATGCCAGCGTTGCACAAAAAGCATTTCATGCTGGTGCCGACCTGATAAATGATATTTCCGGAGGCGGTATTGACCCTGAAATGCTTCCCTGGGTGATTACTGAGAAAGTGCCTTTTGTGATAATGCACATGCGTGGGCGCCCCGAGAATATGCAGGTACAAACAAAATACAAGCATCTTTTGGCTGATATCCGGCAGGAGATTGCAGTCAAAGTGAATTTCTTGCGTGAAGCAGGTCACGTAAACCTGATGATTGACCCTGGATTTGGATTTTCAAAAACACTTGAACAAAACTACCAACTGTTAAATCAGTTAAGCTCACTGCATGTTTTCAATTGCCCTGTTCTGGCCGGTGTTTCGCGTAAGTCAATGGTGTACAGGGTTCTTGAGAATTCACCCGAAGATGCGCTCAATGGTACCACAGCCTTACAGATGCTTCTTTTGCAACAAGGAGTGCAGATGTTGCGGGTGCATGATGTGAAGCCTGCTATTGAAGCCATCCGAATCCATAACTTTGCCTGCAAGGCTCTATGATGCAATCGCTGATACCCTTATTTATTACCCTTCGCTGGCTGGATGTTATTGACATTCTGATAGTTGCAGCATTGCTGTATCAATTATACAGCCTGGTAAAAGGTACAACTGCCATTCATATCTTCTTCGGTATTCTGGCGTTTTACCTTTTGTGGTTATTGGTAAAAGCGCTGAATATGCAGTTACTTGCTACCATCCTTGGGCAGTTCATCGGGGTAGGGGTCATTGCCTTAATTATTGTGTTTCAGCAGGAGCTCCGGCGATTTTTGTTAATGATTGGTTCAAGGGGCATTTTTAGTAAAGAAAATTTTAAAAACTTTGGGGGTTTACGTGTCTCCGGATATGGTTCTTTGAACGTAGACGCGGTAGTTTTAGCCTGCCAACGAATGGCGCTTCAGCATACAGGGGCTTTGATGATTCTGACTCGTCGCTCAGATTTGAAATATTATGTCAATACAGGTGAGCGCATTGATTCAGAAGTTACTGCCAATATGCTTGAGGCTATCTTTTTTAAGAACAATCCACTTCATGATGGTGCAGTAATTATCACCGACAATCGCATCAAAGCTGCAAAATGCGTTTTGCCGCTTACTGAAAACAAGGTATTCCCATTTCAATTAGGGCTTCGTCACAGAGCCGCGGTGGGTATTAGTGAACCCAGTGATGCTATCGCATTGGTTGTTTCTGAACAAACCGGCGAAATTTCAATTGCCCGCAACGGAGCCTTGAAAACCAATATTAATCCCAAACAACTGAAAGAAATTCTTCAGGAAGAGTTTGGTGCTGACTAAGCCCACAGTTTAGGGGCTCAACAAATTCAGTAAACATTACGATTTTTATTTCCAGCACTGGCTGTCAGCTCCACAGAAAAATTTTTGCCTACATCATTAGGTGGCACTTCAATCCAGCGGTTTTCTTTGCATCTCATGCAAGTTTTTTGCATCTGATGCAAAAGACTTTTTTGCGGCAGATGGTAATTTTATCTGATGAAATACCCTGAAGCACTTTTGCATTTTGCATGGAAATTCAAAACGTATAACCAGCAGGCATTAACGCTTGTTGGTGGAGAAGCCCTGGAGGTCATCTATCCGGGTATACATAACCGGAATGCGGGTCCTGATTTTTTAAATGCAAGGCTAAAGATTGCAGGTACAAGCTGGGCAGGGAATGTTGAAATCCACCGTTTATCATCAGAATGGTCAAGGCATGGGCATGACCGCGACCCTGCCTATAAAAATGTTTTGGTACACGTGGTTGAACAGCATGATGCAGATATACGGGATATCAACGGACGTATATTGCCTACGCTTGAACTCAAGGGGCGCTTGCCAGCTGAGCTGTTCAACCGCTGGGAACAAATGAGTATGCAGCGCCATCCGATACCTTGCCGCGAATTGGGGCAACCCAATGCCCTTATTGCAAGAAGCTGGCTCGACCGCATGCTGAGTGAGCGAATGGAAGCACGCGCTGAACGAATTTACGCTTTGTTAAAGCAAAACCGTGACAACTGGCAGGAAACATTTTACCAATGGTTTGCATTGGCCTTTGGATTTCATGTGAATTCGCAGCCTTTTGAAATGTTGGCCCGGTCGCTGCCATTACAAATTCTTTTAAAGTATACTCAAAGTCGTTTTCAGTTAGAAGCGCTGTTATTCGGTCAAGCTGGTTTTCTAAATGAGCATACAGAAGAGGCTTATCCACAGTCGCTTCAGAATGAATACCAGTTTCTAAAGAATAAGTACCAGTTGCGCCCTTTGGATGCACATATCTGGAAATTCCTCCGGATGCGACCTGCCAATTTCCCAACCGTACGCATCGCCCAATTGGCTGCCTGTATGGCTGTATTTCCGGGCTTGTTGCAATCGCTGGTTGATGGTGAAGAAATTCCTGATTTCACTTTAGCTCAGGTGGCGCCCTATTGGGAAACACACTATCACTTTAAACGTGCAAGCCAACGCAGTTCGGCTCATTTAGGTAAGACTTCAGCCAATATCCTGCTTAACAATGTGATAGCGCCATTTCTACTGGTGTACGGGCGTCATACAGGGCAATCAGACCTGGTAGAAAAAGCATTGGATATTTTCAGCAAAACCAAACCGGAGCATAACCGCATCACCCTGCTGTTTAAGGACTTCTTTCCCGAGGAGCTGAATGGGGGTGATACACAGGCTTTGTTGCACCTGAAAGAGAACTACTGCGATCAGTTGCGTTGTACTGATTGCCAAATCGGACAATATCTTCTCAGTAAATAATACCGGGCTTAGTCGTTAGAGAAATAGTTAAGGCTTTGGTAAACCCCTGTTTCTTCTTTTACCAGTTGCATCAGAATATCATTTGCAAGTTTGGATGCGCCGAACCTGAACCAGTCGGGATGCAACCAGGCTGCTCCAAGTGTTTCTTTCACCATTACCAGATAATGCAGGGCTAATTTTGAAGTAGCGATTCCTCCGGCAGGTTTCATCCCAATCATTTTACCGGTTTGATAATAATAATCTCTGATAGCTTCGAGCATTACCAGCGTTACAGGCATCGTGGCGGCAGGCTGAACCTTGCCGGTGGATGTTTTAATGAAATCTGCCCCTGCATAAATGGCAATGTCTGATGCTTTGCGCACATTGTCGAGCGTACTGAGCTCTCCTGTTTCAAGAATCACTTTCAGGTGGGCCTTACCACAGGCTTCTTTTACTGCTGCAATCTCATCAAAAACAAAATTGTAATCTCCCTGAAGAAATCGCCCTCTTGAAATTACCATGTCAATCTCATCAGCACCTTCATCAACTGCAAACCGGGTATCATCTAATTTAACTGATAAGGGAGCCAGGCCGGAAGGGAAGGCAGTTGCAACAGCAGCTACATTGATTTTACTGCCTTGCAGGGCTGTTTTGGCTGTACGTACCATAGTAGGATATACGCAAACTGCTGCCACTTGCGGCACGCCCGGTAAATGGTCATGAGGGTGCATCGCCTTGTAACAAAGCTGCCTTACTTTTCCCTCAGAGTCTTTACCTTCTAAGGTGGTAAGGTCAATCATACTCATTGCCAGCTTCAAACCGGCCACCTTGGTTTCTTTCTTGATGCTCCTTGTCTGAAACCGGGCACAACGTTCTTCAACACCTATTTGGTCAATGCCAGGCGCATCAGTAGGAATTTGAGTTAACGAATTGTTCTGCATACGAAGTTTACTGAATTACCAAATATATAAAATAGGCCTATTGATTGACAATTAAACCACCAAATGCACAAAGATAAACAGATTGAGATAAAGAGAAAATCAATGAAATCGTCTTACACGAAACCTGTAAAGAAGCGCAGCCAATAAAAAGTAGAAAACAGACCTGCATGCCAATAAAATCGGACGAAACGACAACCCTATTCAAATTGTCACATGCTTTACAATAAGGCACAATAATTCAATTTTGAATTATTGCAGCATTTAATATTTTAATTTTTCCGTTGAACAATCACAGGTTTTGTTTGGTAATATCCACCTGATTTCACTCTTAGCAGATACATTCCATCCTCCATATTATTAGTTTGAATCTTGATATTTGAAGCTGTATGTGAAAATTGTGTGAAATAAACTTCTTTCCCAAGCAGATTGAATATCCCTATATCAGCGCCAGCTTCAAACTGCAAGCCTTGTAAATTCAACTCGCCTGAAGTTGGGTTGGGATAAACAGTGAATGTGGCTGCTTCCGGCTCATTTATTGATACGTTGGCGACTGAAAATTTAACCACCAGCAAATCATCGTCATTGAATTTTTCAACAATGCCTGCGGCGATGAGGTTGCCATCTTCATCTTTCGCTATATAAGAAAAATCATCTTCATCATTCTGGGCGCTGTTCCACTCTTCGCGGTACAGCAGGTTCCCTGATACATCGTAGGCGGCAACAAGGGCATCATCGTAGGTAGAATTGTTCGCAACATATCCCGCAACATATATTTTCCCTTCATCATAAAGGATATCACTTCCCCCATCAGCATCAACCTGGGTTCCCTGAATAAGCCGCACCCATTGTTCATTGCCGCTTGCGTTGTATTTAATAGTGATACAGTCGAACTTTGTTGTGCCGTCATAAGCAGAACCAACGATATAAATATTGTCATTTTCATCAACAGCAATACCGCTGGGAATTGCAGTGCTTGTTGAAGTTTCATAGCGGGTTATCCATTGCACATTCCCGGTAGCGTCATACTTGATAGTTGCAATTTCATTTACCGGATAGCCGGGCCCCCATCCGGTGCTTTCACCTGTTACAATAATATCACCATTGTTATCAACTATGATTGCAGTGCACTGGTCGCCATAATTCATTGAGTCGTTGTAGGTACGCGCCCATTCAACTGTACCCGATGAATCCATTTTAAACACCTGAAAATCGCGGTACCTTGAAGTGTCAACATACACATTCCCACATACATAGATGTTGTTCGCGGCATCAACGGCAGCAGCTTCAACCTGGTCTTGCTTATTTACAGGATTGCTGTAAACACTTTGCCAAAGCTGATTGCCTGCTGAATCAAATTTCACAACGAGTGCATCGGTGGTTGAAACCGTGGAGCCTGTTTCGCCAATTACAATGAGGTTTCCCGCATTATCCCAAAGCATTCCTTTAGCATCATCAATAACATTTCCGGGGCTACTGTAATACTTTGCCCAAAGCTGATTGCCTGCTGTGTCGAGTTTTACAAGGTAGATATCGCTGCTCAGATTTCCTGGTGAATCATACGAACCTGCAACATAAATATTGCCGCTGTCGTCTGTGAGCACTGCCACAGGCTCACCCACAGGTCCGTTCAGGTTGGGAGCTGACATCCACACTTTATTCCCCTGCGGATTAAGTTTGATGATTACAGTAGCATAGTCGAGAAAACCCGTGTCGGTTGTTGCAATGAGAATGGTGTTGCCAAAGGTGTCAACGGTCATTCCGAAAAGCTCTTCAGTGCCATCGCCTGCGCCATTGAGAACAAAATTCCATTGTTCTGTGTTTTGCGCAGCTGCCTGCTTTAATATAAACAATAGGCTCATCAGCCCCAGGGTAAAAAACGCTTTCATGGTAATGGTTTTTGTGAATTAACTAATGCTGAACAATAATTTTTCTTGTTTCTGTATTATTCTTCGTTTTCACATTTACAAAATACACTCCATCCTTCATGTATGCAGTTTGAATCTTGATATTTGAAGTTGTATGTGAAAATTGTGTGAAATAAACTTCTTTCCCAAGCAGGTCGAACATCCCAACTTCAGCGTCAGCTTCAAACTGCAAGCCTTGTAAATTCAACTCGCCTGAAGTTGGGTTGGGAAATAACGATATGCCCTGTTCGGGTCTTATTTGTCGCACACCTGTTGGAATAACATGAGTTGTATCGCACCCAACAGGAAAAGTTGAAGGATAAATGAATGACACATTCCCGCAATTTTCGACGAACGTAAAAATTGAAGGTTGCGTTACAATGGAACCGGACTCTCTGATGATTGTTGCGCTCGCATTATACATGCCGGCACCTCCAAGCATATCAAGTATTGCCCCATCTTTCAGCCAGATTGCCCCGAAATAAGGCGTGGGAAAAACAACTCCGGTGGTATCAAGAAAAATATAGGAGCCGCTTTCTGCCCACACACGCAAATCATCTGCGCCATTTAGTATCAAGGTATCTCCGTTGCACAACCAATAGCATCCATACGGACGAAACGGCTCTTCCAGTTTCCCAATTACGGGTTGCTTACCCGGCCATGCGTTCAAATCAAAAGTGCAGGTCCTTTCGCCCTGCGTAACCGGTGATGAGCAGAAGTGCTGTGCATTCGTTTGAAACATGACGACAATGGCTAACAGCAAGAGAAAGAATTTCATCTGCAATAATATTTAGTGTTGAATAATCAATCTCTCAATCCTGATTTGGTTTTCTGTTTCCACCCGCACGAAATGCACTCCGGTCACCATGTTTGAAATCTGAATCCTGATATTTGAAGTTGAAGCAGGAATCTGCGTGAAATAAACTTCCTTTCCGAGCAGGTTGAAAATTTTTACTTCATCATCGGCATTAAACTTTGTACCCTGAACATAAAACTCCCCGCTGGTTGGATTTGGGAAAATGCGGATTTCATTGTTGCTTTCTGCTGCATTGATGCCGGTGGTTCCGGGAGCGAGTTTGGCTAAAAAAATATCTCCCATGCCCGCTGAAGAAACCGAAGCCGTTCCGAAATCAAGCGATGTGCTTCTATACTGTCCGGTGGCGTAAATATTTCCGTGAGCATCCGCAGTGATAAAAACCGGGCTTTCATAATCAACGCCTCCGATGCTTTCCGCCCACAACACATCTCCGTTTGAATTGAGTTTCGCCATGTAAATATCATCCTCACCTGCATTCTGAAACGTATCGCTGCCAATCGCAATCGGGTAAGTTGCAAAACTTCCCATTACAAAGCAGTTTCCGGTGGCATCCACAACTACAGATGCGATTCCAACTTCATCGTGGTCGCTGGTAACAGATTTTGCCCATAACTCGTTTCCATCACCGGCAAATTTTGCAAGGAATACTTTTGGTTCAGTTATGGGGTTGCTCAATGTGGTGCCTGCAAATGTAAAAGAGGTATCTCCAAATGTTCCTGTCAGATACAATGTGTTGTCTGCAACATCCACCGCAAGACCTGCCGGATATACCCAGGCTGCGGGATCTAACTGGGTTGACCATGATAAGTTTCCAGCAGTGTTATACTTTATGACTAATCCGCATCCTTTAGCTCCATAAGTGAACGTATCGGTTCCGGCAATAACAGATGTTCCATAACTTGCACGGCAGGCTACATAACAGTTGCCTGCGCCATCAGAAACAAACGAAACCGGAATCTCTGAACCGAACGTGCCACCGTTCACGCTCTGTCCCCAAAGCCCGTTGCCGCTGGTGTCAAGTTTCACCACAAACAAATCAGGCGAACCGGTGTTGGTGAGCGTAACAGAACCAAAGGTGATGGTGGGGCTGTAGTAATATCCTGCGATATAAATGCCTGAAGCATCTGCCACGATGTGTTTGGGAAAATCGTTGCTGCCGCCACCGGCACGCATAGCCCACAGCACGTTTCCATCAGCATCATATTTCACAATAAAGCAATCGTATCCGCTCGATGCATTGGTGAGCGTAGTCGTTCCAAACGTAATGGATGGACTTTTGAATGAACCTGCCACGTAGCAGTTGCCATCAGCATCAACCGCAACTGAAAATGCTCTGTCTTGATCGTTGCCTCCAGCGCTTGTCGCCCACAACACATTACTGCTGTTATCCATCTTCACCAAAAACATATCCGGAATCCCTGCGCTGTCATTGGTAAGCGTGGTTGAACCGAACGTAAGTGTCGTGCTGAAGAAATTTCCGCTAAGGAATACATTCCCATCCTTATCGGAGGCAACTGCTGGTTCGCTCTCCGAATCGCTTCCGCCGATACCTTGCGCCCATTCCCAAACGGGGGCTTGGGCATTAACTTTGGTACAGAAAACCGCAAATAGTAGTATGAATAAATTTCTCATGCGTTTTTAATCAGCAATGAATGAAATTGATAGAGATGCGCAAGGCTAATATTATTGAAACTAAGTTAATAATTTAACACATCGGTTTGCCATTCAGCTTGTCTCGGTATTTTTTGCGTATAGCTATCTATGCTATTTAAGGTGTCAATTTATTAAAATATAAAAAATATTTTACCTGAAAGAAGAAAACGAATCCCTAATGATGATTTTTTTGTAGTGAAATTGGTAGGCTTCGTGCGGTTAGAGCTGATTTCAGTTTCTAACGGTTTTCCGCATAAAGAAAGCGATGATGCATCCGGCACTGTTCGCAGCAAAATCAAGCCAGTCGGCGCTCCGGTCGGTATAAAATGCACCCTGCAATACCTCCATCAAACCACCGTAAACAATTACTGCCAACACAACCAGTATCTGGCCGGAGAGCGAATGCGTCTTTTTGCGCATCAACCATCTCAGGTACAACCAACATAACAGTCCAAATACTGTAATATGAACAAATTTGTCGAAGTTGACTACCTGAACTTCGGGCAAATCTTTTCCGGGTAACAGGCACAATACTGTCACCACAACACTCCAAAATAAAGCCGGAAGGCTATAAAGCCACATTAATGACCAATCAGCTCGCGGTATGCCTGAGCTGATAACAGCCCAGCATTGTCAGCTGATGCAGCACGAACCTTGATAATCCAGCCCTCACCATAAGGGTCAGTATTGATAGATTCAGGGGCACTCTCAAGGCCTGCATTCATTTCAAGAACTTCGCCGGTGATAGGCATGTAAAGGTCAGAAACAGTTTTTACTGCTTCTACTGAGCCAAAAATTTTCCCTTCATCAACCGATTCTCCTACGGTATCTACTTCAACATAAACTATGTCTCCAAGCTCACTTTGTGCAAAATCAGTTATGCCAATTACAGCAATATCACCTTCAAAACGAACCCATTCGTGTTCTTTGGTATACTGGAGATTATCAGGAATATTCATGAAAATAAATTTGAGCCCAAACGTACATTAATCCGGCCTAATCAACAAATGCCAAACAATATTTTTACGCAGATATACTGCACACAGCAGGGCCTATTGGTTTAAGGTAAAACGCAGGCTTAAACCAAAGTTTGTGTTGGAGGTAGGAAACTGATTGGAAATGAACGGTTTATTCATCATCCGGTCGAAAAACAGCCTTACGGTAAAACGGGTGTTAATTACGTAATCGGCTGTAAATTTAATGGTGATGTTGCGTTGGCCTGCCGAAAGAATCGGATCAAATTGCGTTTCTCCTTCTATAGGTATCTTACGTACCACTGTTTTATTGGTACGCACTGATACATCGCATCGTACGTTCAGGTCGCTCTTAATTTTCTTGTTAAGACCTACGATTTTAAACGGCAACTCTACATTGTTAATGATATAACCGCTTCCGATAGTCAATTCACGGCCACTTACTTCGGTTAACTGTGAGTTTTGCATACTCAATGAAAGGTCGCGGTTACGCCTGATTTCAACCTTTGTTATCAGACTGTTTTTCCAGGTCATATCAATGCCTGCAAGTGGACCGAACTGTTCTGAGATTGAAGCCATTAAAACGTTCAGCTGAGGAATTACATTTCCTGTTTGGTCCTGGCTGTTTTGATCTTGAATTGCCAGTAGGTTGGTAGTAAATGAACCTATATTAAAGGTTGAACGGAAGGCGTGTGAAAGCGAAATGGTTTTAAAGTATTTCTTGAAGAATTCAATCTTTGTCAAACCGTCGTATGTAATCCGCCAATTTGGTTTGGGTATTGCCGGAAAGAGCGTAGTTTCCATTCTGGCCGGATCCATACCGCCATAGGTTGCAAGGAAAGCGTATATCATCACATCTTGATGAGTACTGCCGTAACCGGTTGGATAATTTGTTTGTGGATCAACCGGATTGCTGCTTAAACGCTCGGCAATGGGCTTACGGTTTTGCAGAAATCTGGTGAAATTAGCGCTCGAATGTAGTTTGTTATCCGGCTTTTCAAAGGCAGAAGACCATGTATTGATAGAGGTACTGAAATTACCTGTACGAAGTGTACTCAGCTCCTGGAAACTGTTTGTTTGCTCATTGTACCTGTAAATGGTGCTGAAATTTTCTGCATAATTCCGGTTGGCGTTCACTGTTATTCTAAATCCGGTTACAGGCTCTATGGTCGCATTCCATGTAAGGTTTCGCGTAAGTGTTTGGGTGTAGGCATTGTTGAATTCGGCGGCTTTGGTCATAGCACCCCTTTCAACCATCTGGGCGCGAATGTCTTTCTGGCTACCAAAAACAAAGCCAAGGGTAGGAGTTTTGCTCCCCCAGTCACGCCCGATACCTTTGGTGGTGTTTACATAACCCGGAAGCATGGTACCATTGGTTTCGGTATAGGTTAACGATACATTCTTGAGCATCATCATCACCTTGGCAGCCTGTTCAAGTACGCGGTCAAAATCGGTCTCTTTTTTGGCGGTAGAATCTTTCTTCTCGCCCGGCTTTGGTTTCTTCTTTTTCTGATCTGCCTTCTTATCTTTTGCCGAACGTGGCTTCTTCATGTTTACCTTCTTCAAATAAGGTACCTTGTTGTACAGCTGGGTTAAATTGCCTTGCCCGCTTAAATTGATGGTTCCTGAGTTCTGAATTATATTTCCGAAGGGGTTGGGTGCAAACTTATCGGGATTCATTGAATCGCGCATCAAGGGTGCTGCTATCCAGCCGTATGATGATGCATAAGAAGCCGAGGAGGAAACCCAGTTAAGAATAGGTATCTTTGAGAAGGGGAGGGTATAGGATGCATTAATAGAATGCTGGTAATTGATGTTACGCCCCCCCTGCATAATGTTTCGCTTCACTGAATCACGTTTGGCTGCTGTATTGAGCTCGCCCGGTTCTTCATCAATACGGCTCTGGTTAACTGCGTTGAAATCAATCTGTAAAGCTTTGGTAATCGGATACTTAACATTGTAGGTACGTGTCCATGTAAACGATTTGAAATACGTTGGTTCAATCACCAGAAAATCTTCCTCAGCAATATTGCGAAGCTTCTGTGCATTGTAATCACGGGCAATATCTGACCTGAAAGTTAAGTTACTCGGCAGGAAGTTGAAGTTGATGTCTTTAATCAAATCAAAAGCCTTGGTTTTACTAAATATTTTTACCTTTTTGAAAGGTTCGATGCTAACAGGCTTTGGGGCAAAATTATACCCAAGACCTATATCGTAATTTTTGGTGTAATTGTATTCAAGCTGCGGAGAACGTTGAAGGTTATCAGCAAAAGCATAGGTGAAATCAAAATTCTCTATGTCATAAATATGTTGTTTACCGCTACCGCTTCTGTTTTTACGCACATTGGTGAAATTGATGCTTCTTCGCTTTTGATAGGTTTGTGAAAGATTCTTCAAAGCGTCACGGTCGGCATCTGTAGCCTGGTAATCCATGCTGGTGCGGAATTTCACATCTGCATCCAATGGGTTAAACTGTGGATTGCTGAAACTTTCACCAAACTCATAATAAAGTGGCAAGGCAATGCCCCATTTTTTTGGAAAGAATTTGCCCAATTCAAGGTTACTGATTAGGCTGTATGAAGTATTGTTGGCGCGACTACGATCAATGGGTTTCTTTTCAATGCTTCCAAAGCCGAAGGTGTTAAAGCTTCCGGCAAGGGCAACATTACCAAGGTCGGCCAGCTTTGCTGTTACCCTTGAGTTACCAGCCCATCCACCTGACTCAAAATAATCAGACAAACGCAATTCGTTCACCCAAATCTCAGCACATGCAACAGCACCATCATCAGGCCATGGATTGTCTTCATCATTCTGCGGATTCCGGATACCAATCATAATGGTTTTCAATCCACTGATCTGGGGTACCCCCATCACCGTAATGCGGCTGCCTGGTACTGTAGGGTCTGTGCCGTAATAAGGTTCGTTGACCTGCATATTAGGATTCGAAATCATCTCCTGATTCCGCTTGATTTTGGCATTTACCAGTGCCTCTAAAGCGAAGTCAAAACTGTTGTTCCATACTATCTCAGGGTTGGTAGAACCATCCGGACAACGTTTCAATGGTATTTCGTACTCGTAATAATTATTGGTAAAATCAGTACCCAGGCGGATAAAGCAGGTGACCTGATTGTCAGGCCAGGCATTGCTGTTCATGGATTCAGCATGTACCTCCATTTTAATTTTCTTATAGGCCCTGATATCCATATTGGTGGTCTTGAAAACCGCCCTTGCATCTCCGTCGTTCAGGTTACATACTCTCAGCTGAAGGGCTTGCTCATTCATCTGCTGCAAATTGGTAGTAGTCACGTCTACTTCCCTGCGAATCTTTGGAGGTAACACATAGTTCACCGGAATCTTAGAACCGTTTTCTTCAATATTTACCGTTGAAACAAGAAACTGTGTATTCAAGTCATCACCGATATACATGCCCGGGTCTTTGAGGCTGTAATTATAGCGCCTCCACTCAGCCCGTACCAGCTCTAAACGGGCGAGCCTTGCTACCACTTCTTCCTGCCAGTTGTGGAAGAACATCCGGATAAAACGAATTGACCTGAAATCACTGATAGAGCCTACCTTCTGGGTGTAATTCCGGATGGGCACCCTGAACTGATACCAGGTTACATCAATAGGTTTCCCATTGGCCAGTGTACCTTTGCCATGCACCTTGTCAATGATATAGTTTTGCCCTACCACCATATCCTGTGGACGTAAGCTGATACGGTACTGGAAATAAGCCTCTGAGGTACTTAATGTATTGTCGCGGTTGATGTCTTCAATATTGGGCAGGGGTGATTGTGCTGTCGGATAAGATTCAATAGGGTCATCACCAAGGCGTGAGTTGTTTTCAAGCCCATTGTACTTTGAGTACCTGGTTAATATATCAGCCTGCTGGGCATCCCAATATTCTGAATTTCTGAAAAACCGGTAATCATCGTTTGAAGGGTCATCTCTGAACTTGTTATAGGCTTCAGGGGTTAAAAGATTCTGAAGCTGCGCCAGGTAATCCTGAAAGAATACACGTTCTGAATCATT
>JAIBAI010000074.1 GCA_019695235.1 Bacteroidia bacterium
GTCCAGGTGGCCTGACTACCGGACGCTGTTGGCTGCCTCCAAGCGTTGCTTGTTGACCAGGTTCCGGTGCCCCCGTTGGCAGGCGAACTTGAAATGTTCCCTCCATTCCAATAGTATTCAGAGGTTCCTGCCGAAATAGAAACATCGTCAAAATCGCAATTTCCTGTAGCTTTGGTGTAGGTCCAGCGGACATATCGCGTACCGGAAGTTAAGGTAAGCGTGATATCCGCACAATCTGTAATGGCAGTAGCTCCGGATGCTGTTCCGTACTCACCTAATGTTGTGTAAGTTGAACCATCGTCTGAGCGCGCAACTGTTAACTTGGATTCCCCGCTCATACTTGACTTCTTAAGCTTAAACACCAACTGATCCGGAGCTGCATTGAAATTTACAATGACCCAGTCACCTGTATTGTCAAAGATGGCCCCATTGTTTCCCGAGCAGGCGAAACTAGTGGTTCGGTCTGAAGTGCCAGACTGGCTCCAGCCGGTGGGCTCCGAACCAGTCCAGCTTGTTCTGGATAAAGGCAAGCTTGCCTGAGCCCGTGCTTGTGACCCCAGTAAAATGCAGGCTATGAACACAAAACACGTGTGCCATCCCCTAAAGCGCACTTGCTTTGACTTTTGCACTGAAACAAAGGTTGCTTTGTGCATTAGTTGCACTAAAGTATCGGAGTGATTTAGTAAAGCTTCCATTGCAATTTGTTTTTATTTCCTTCCCACAGGTTTGCCATCCCTTCAACTTAACAAAATTAAACTTTTTTGCAAATATTCCAAAGCGAAAATGAATTGAAATGCGTGCAAATGTTAAGAAATCTAAAAAGTATGGAGGCTCGAAGCGTTAAACCCCCTCCCATGTATTCTGACTTTGTGGTGATTCTTGGCCGAAATAGTTTTTGTTTGTATCTTTGCTAATTGTTTAGATTTAGTCTATTTAAACTTAAACATTTGAAAGCAGGTCTTGTTTAACACTCAAAAATCACCATGATTACAGTATCAGAAACCGCTAAAACAAAACTCGAAAGCCTGATGAAAGAAGGCAGTATTGCCGAGGGCAGCTACCTGCGGGTAGGTGTTGAGGGTGGAGGTTGTTCGGGGCTTTCATACAAAATGGACTTTGACACAGTCATGAAAGAAGGTGACCAGCTTTTTCAAGACAAGGGCATCAATATTTTGGTTGACAGAAAAAGTTTTTTGTACCTGGTGGGTACTGAACTTGACTTCTCCGGAGGGCTCAATGGCAAAGGTTTTAGTTTTATTAACCCGAATGCATCACGTACCTGCGGCTGCGGGGAAAGTTTTGCAGTTTAAACGGAAGCAATGGCACAACAGGGAAATGAATTACTGGAGGCACACATCAACTCCGACTACAAATACGGGTTCACCACTAATATCGAAATGGATTCGGCCCCAAAAGGCCTGAATGAAGATATCATACGATTTATTTCTGCCAAAAAGCAGGAACCGGAATGGATGCTTGAATACCGTT
Organism: Bacteroidia bacterium; assembly: GCA_019695235.1. Classification (GTDB taxonomy): domain Bacteria; phylum Bacteroidota; class Bacteroidia; order M30B66; family M30B66; genus JAIBAI01. The sequence continues at coordinate 1,489 of JAIBAI010000074.1, forward strand.
TAAAGGCATACCGCCACTGGTCAACAATGGAAGAACCCCAATGGGCGCATGTAAAATATAACAAAGTTGATTTCAATGATATCATCTATTACGCTGCACCCAAACAGAAAAAAGTGCTCAATAGCCTTGAAGAAGTTGACCCCGAACTGCGCCGTACTTTTGAAAAATTGGGTATCTCCCTTGAAGAGCAAAAAAGACTTACCGGTGTTGCTGTAGATGCTGTAATTGACTCTGTTTCAGTAAAAACCACCTTCAAGGAGAAACTTGCTGAACTGGGTATCATCTTCTGTTCATTCAGCGAAGCGGTACGCAATCAACCTGAGCTGGTACAAAAATACATGGGCTCTGTAGTGCCACATACCGACAATTTTTATGCCGCGCTTAATTCGGCAGTATTTACTGATGGCTCATTTTGCTATATCCCCAAAGGCGTTCGCTGCCCCATGGAGTTGTCAACTTATTTCCGGATAAATGCTTCCGGAACGGGTCAGTTTGAACGCACACTCATCATTGCCGACGAAGGCGCTTATGTTAGCTACCTCGAAGGCTGTACCGCTCCCATGCGTGATGAAAACCAATTGCATGCGGCAGTGGTAGAAATCGTTGCTATGGAAAGGGCTGAAGTGAAATACAGTACCGTTCAGAACTGGTATCCGGGCGATAAAAACGGCAATGGCGGTGTGTTCAATTTTGTTACCAAGCGGGGTATCTGTGCCGGAGACCATGCCAAAATATCATGGACCCAGGTTGAAACCGGCTCAGCTGTTACCTGGAAGTATCCCTCCGTGATTCTGAAAGGGCACTATTCGGTTGGTGAATTTTATTCAGTTGCTGTAACCAATAACTATCAACAGGCCGATACTGGCACTAAAATGATTCACCTTGGCCGGAATACCAAAAGTACCATTATCTCTAAGGGTATTTCTGCCGGCTTTAGCAATAACAGCTACCGTGGCCTGGTAAAGGTGGGTAAAAAGGCTACGAATGCCCGTAATTTCTCTCAATGCGACTCGCTGCTGATGAGCGATACCTGCGGAGCACACACCTTCCCATACATCGAAATTGGCAACCAGTCGGCCATTGTTGAGCACGAAGCAACTACCTCAAAAATCGGTGAAGACCAGATATTCTATTGTAAGCAGCGGGGTATTGACACCGAAAAAGCCATCGGACTTATCGTAAATGGCTATTGTAAAGAGGTACTCAATAAATTGCCGATGGAGTTCGCTGTGGAAGCGCAAAAACTTCTTTCTGTTAGCCTTGAAGGCAGTGTAGGCTGATCTTCTTACCTTGCGGCCAATTCAGGCTTTTGAAAAAACACATCACCATTTTAGGTTCCACGGGTTCTATCGGAACGCAGGCTTTGGATGTTATCAGAGTAAATCCAGATGCATTTGAACTCGACTGCCTTATCGCTTGGGGCAATGCAGACCTACTTATACGCCAGGCAGCTGAGTTTTTACCCGGTACGGTAGTTATTGGCGACGAACTAAAACTCGACCAGGTAAAAGCAGCACTTGAGCGCCTTCCTGTAAAGGTTTTTGGCGGGCCATCTTCGATTCTCGACATGATGGAGCAGGAAAGTACCGAAATGGTACTCACCGCCTGTGTGGGTTATGCCGGACTTGAGCCCACCATCCGGGCCATCCGGGCAGGCAAGCACATCGCCCTGGCCAACAAGGAAACACTGGTGGTGGCAGGTGAACTGATTACCCAACTGGCAAAAGAAAAAGGGGTTAATATTTACCCTGTAGATTCTGAACACAGCGCCATCTTTCAATGTTTAGCCGGAGAATGGAATAACCCCATCGAAAAAATCATCCTCACAGCTTCCGGAGGGCCTTTCCGGGGAAAAACCAGGGAGTTTTTAGAACATGTTACACCCGAAGATGCACTGAAACATCCCAACTGGAGCATGGGAGCTAAAATCACGATTGATTCTGCAAGCCTGATGAACAAAGGGCTCGAAGTGATTGAGGCATGCTGGCTGTTCAACCTTCCACCTGACAAGGTCGAAGTAGTAGTACATCCTCAAAGTATCATCCATAGCATGGTGCAGTTTGAAGATGGTTCTATCAAAGCACAAATGGGGCTTCCGGATATGAAGCTACCTATTCAGTATGCATTGGCTTACCCAAAACGCCTTACAACCCAATGGCCGCGCTTTAACTTCACACAGTACCCACAACTTAGCTTTGAAGCACCTGATACAAGCGTTTTCACGAACCTGCAACTGGCATACGACGCACTTCATCGTGGCGGGAATATGCCCTGTGTGCTTAATGCAGCCAATGAGGTGGCCGTCAAAGCCTTCTTAATGCGCGAGATCAGCTTTAACGCCATGAGCGACCTGATTGCCCATTGCATGGCAAAAGCAGCTTATGTGAAGCAGCCCACATACAGTGATTATGTACAGACCGACCGTGAAACACGCCGGCAAGCTTTAACGCTTATTGGAAGCAGCAATACGCTGCTCAACGAAATGTTATAAGTACCTGGCCTTTCTCTACAGCCTGCCCCGGCTGTACCATGATTTTTTGAACAGTACCTTCTCCGGGCGACTTAATAGTGTTTTCCATTTTCATTGCCTCCAGTACCAGCAGTGTATCGCCTTTTTTTACGGTATCGCCCTCCTGTGCCACTGAACGTAAAACCAAACCGGGCATAGGTGCTTTCAGGTCATTCACCTTCTTTCCGGCAGACGTGTTCAAGCCCAATTGCTCCATCAGAAGTTCCATCTTGTTTTTGACTCCTACCTGCACAGGTTTGCCGTTAATTGTCAGCTTCCACACCCTGTTTTCATCATCAAAACCTTCTGAAATAACGGTATAGCTTCTGTTGTCGCGTATAACATGCCACATGCCGGCTTGCATCTTTAATACATCCAAGCCGAATGCCTGTCCGTCAATCTGGCCTTTCGTTGCAGAAATATCTTCCGTTTCAACCGTAAATTTCCGGTCATTAACAGTAGCCTGATACATGCAATCAGCAGTATTGATCAAATGCCATTATCAGGTTCTCTGCTATCATTTGCGGAGAACGGCCTTCAATATGATGGCGCTCTACAAAATGCACCAGCTTACCGTCTTTAAAAAGAGCTACAGATGGTGATGAGGGTGGGAAAGGAGCAAAATGTTTTCTTGCTTCTGCTGTAGCCTCAATATCATTTCCTGCAAAAACCGTGGTGAGCTTTTGGGGTTTCTTTCCTGCCTTTTCTAAAGCAAGTCTTACACCTGGTCTTGCTGTTCCGGCTGCGCATCCGCAAACCGAGTTAATCATTATCAGCATGGTGCCTTCTTTCTCGGCGAATCTTTGCGCAACCTGCTCAGCAGTTTTTAACTCTTCGAAGCCTACTGAACTAAGCTCTGCCCGCATTGGGCCAACCATTTGTTCTGGGTACATAATTTGGTAGTGTTTTTAAGGTAACAAAAGTATTTAAAAAAGGTTCTTCAGGTGGTACGGTTTATCGTAAACCTGACAAGTTCAGCAAAAGCGTCACGGTAGCTTGAGGCTGGCATTTGCTCCAACTGACCCAGAGCCCGCCCGGTGAATTCATCCATCCGCTGATGTGCGTATCTGATACCATCTCCGGACTTTACCATCGAAATTACTTCCTGAACCGCAACCGGGTCCGTATGGTGGTTTTTTAATATTTGCATGATTCGCCGGCGGGATGCCTTGTCGGCATTTGTCAAGGTATAAATAAGTGGCAAGGTCATCTTCCGCTCCTTGATGTCAATGCCGGTGGGCTTTCCAATGGCACCCCCGCTCTCGTAATCAAACAGGTCGTCTTTGATTTGGAAAGCAATGCCAACATCTTCGCCAATTTGCTTCATCAGCGCTATTTGTTCCGGCGATGCGCCTGCTGAAGATGCGCCTGAAGCACAACAAGAAGCGATGAGTGTGGCTGTTTTCTTCCGGATAATTTCAAAGTAAACTCCCTCAGATATATCCAGCCGCCTGGCTTTTTCCATTTGTAACAACTCCCCTTCGCTCATCTCCCGTACTGAGTCACTGACAATCTTTAATATATCAAACGCCTGATTGTCAACCGATAACAACAAACCGCGTGAAAGCAGGTAGTCACCAACCAACACTGCGATTTTATTTTTCCACAAGGCATTGATCGAGAAAAAGCCCCTGCGCTCGTTGGAGTCGTCAACCACATCATCGTGCACAAGTGTTGCCGTATGCAGCAATTCAATCATCGAAGCTGCCAGATAAGTTGACTCTTTGATGCCCCCACAGATACCTGCCGAAAGAAACACGAACATCGGCCTGATTTGCTTGCCTTTACGCTTGACGATATAATAGGTAATCTTGTTTAGCAAGGGCACCGAACTCTTCATAGATTCTCTGAATCGTTGCTCAAACAAGAGCATCTCTTCTTTGATCGGAGCCTTAATCTGGTCAATGGCACTCATTGGGCGCTAAGGTAGGTGATTATACCAGCTACAACAAACAAAAGCGGGCTTCTCATTAAATGAGAAGCCCGCTTGTTTCAAATTTTTATTCAGCCTGTGGCAGGCGATTAATGCGCCACCACAAAGGCACGGGTGTAGCGGCCCTTATTGGTGCTCAGGCTTACCTGATAGCTGCCCGCTGCCAGTGATTTCACCGGAAGGTTTATCCTGCTGCCGGTACTAATGGCCGATGCATCCATCTGCATTACCAAACGACCGCTTGCATCATGCACCGATACCTGCTCTGCTTGTTCGCGTCCTTCGGCGTTCCATTGCAACGACAATACATCATCGGTAGGGTTCGGGAAGATGCTGAACATACGGTTTGCCATGCGCTCATCTACCCCACTCACAGCCT
>JAIBAI010000037.1 GCA_019695235.1 Bacteroidia bacterium
CTGAAAAAACTTAATGAGCGTTTGAATACGCGTGTTGAAATTAACAAGGTTGAATTAAGCCTTTTGCGCAGTTTCCCGTATGCCAATCTGCGTTTACAACAAGTGAAAGTGGGGCACGCCGGCATGAAGGCCAAAGGGTATTTGCTCGATGTAAAGCATATAGATTTGGTGTTTGGTCTGTATTCATTATGGAGTGGCGACTACGCCATAAAACGCATTGCCCTGGCTGATGGAACCATGCAAATAATGCACACAGCCGATGGTAAAAACAATTACAATCTGTTCAAAGCCTCCGATAATGCCCGGAACGATCCTTTTGTGGTTTCAATAGACCAAATTTCCGGCAAAAACCTGAAATTGACATTTCAAGATGAAGCTGCAAAGGTGTACGCTCAATCATTGATAGAACGGGCTGAACTATCCGGCAAATTCAGTGAAAAGGCTTATAATCTTGATATTACAGCAAAACTGGATGTTGGCAACTTTAAAGTGGGGCCAACTGACTGGCTCAAGCAAAAGCCACTTGACCTTGATTTTAACCTGGATATTGATAAAGTTAATAAAACATACACATTCAAAGAAGGCTTGCTAATCATTGCTGACCTTGATGTTGCTGTTGAAGGCCAATTCAAGGATTTACCAAAGCACGAGTACCGTTTCGTTTTAACCGGAAAAAACCTGGATATCGAAACTGCATTGTCATTGCTCCCGCCTGAGTACAGCGACAAGGTAAGTGCATATAGCAGCAAGGGCAAATTTTATGCAGATGCTGTAATTACACAGAGCCATACAAAAGATCTGCCTTTTTCAACCTCTGCCCGTTTTGGGGTTGAACAAGGGCTTATTGTACACCAAAAATCAGGTATTGAGCTAAGCAATGTAAACCTAAAAGGAGAGCTACAAAACAATGTACTCAAATTAGAACCCGTGAGCATGTTGCTCAACAAGCAGAAAATCAGTGGTTCATGCCTAATCGAGGGCTTTGAACAGCCAAAAGTTAGCTTGAAAAGCGATGCCAGGATACAACTTGCTGATTTAGGGGCATTTTTAGACATGCCACAATTTGAAGGATTAAAAGGGGTGGCTGAACTGCATGTAAGGGTGCAAACACCAAAAATGCAGCCTAACCGACAAGCCGGTTCGTTGGCACGCTATCTGGCACATGGAAGCTTGCAGATATGGGAAGGTGCATTCAGGCTGAAAGACGATACCCTAACGTTTCATCAAATCAATGGTAAATGCACATTTAATCAAGAAAACCTTGATATAGAGCAACTTGCGCTTAAAGCCGGTGCATCTGACCTTCAATTCTCTGGCAGGTTTCAGAATTTTATTGGAAGTCTCATAGATGAAAATGAACCAATTGGTATAAAAGCTACTGTAACAGCAAATAAGCTGCTTCTCGATGAGTTTTTTCAACGGAAATCACAAAACGCAGCATCTAACGCCTACCGTCTTGAAATTTCGCCCCGCTTAAGCCTTGACCTACAGGCAAGGGTAGGGCATTTGCAATTCAGAAGGTTCAATGCCCGCGACATCCAGGGGCATTTTAGCGTAAATAAACAGGTGCTTTCTACTGAAATGCTCCGGCTAAAAACCATGAACGGTGTTGTGGCGATGTCAGGTCAAGTGGATGCCAGCCGGCAGAATGATTTGCATTATAGTTGTGTGGCTGACTTAAAAGCGGTTGATATCCGCAGTTTGTTTTTTGAATGTGAAAACTTTTCGCAGGAAACCATCACCGACCAACACCTGAAAGGCAAGCTGGATGCTTCACTTAAATTCTCTGCCCAAGGTTCAAAAGCACTTGATATTAAGCCGGCTTCGGTTATTGCAGCAGCCGACATTACCATCAATAACGGTGAATTGGTGCGCTTTGAACCTTTAAATGTATTAGGTCGCTACATTAGCCTTGATGAGTTGCAGCATATCCGCTTTTCACAACTACGTAACCAGATTAAAATAAGCAATCAAACGATTTATTTCCCATTGATGGATATAGAATCGTCTGCAATTTCAATCAGCGGTTCGGGCACACATAATTTCAATAATGAGGTGGATTACCATGTCCGCGTAAGGCTTTCAGATATTTTATCGAAAAAAGCCAGGAGGCAGAAGAAAGAAAATGAATCGTTTGGTGAAATAGCCGAAGACGGTTCAGGGGGCCTCAATCTCTTTCTCTCAATGAAAGGCCCTATTGACAACCCCAAAATAAGCTATGACACCCGCGGGGCCAGAGAAAAACGCAAAGAGGATATCCGGAAAGAGAAAGAAACCCTCAAAACGATTTTCAAAGAAGAGTTTGGCAAACAGAAAAAAGATACAAAGGACCAAAACAAGCTGGAAAACCGCAAAAAACAACCAGCGCTGATTATGGACTTTGAAGATGAATAACCGTTGTTAATTATAGTATTATTTCACCTAAGCTAGCAGATGATTGGCCATCCGGAAGTTCCGGTCAAGGCCTAAATCTTTTATCAGAACCCTAAAGATATCTTCAATCTTTTTCGCCATAATCAAAAAAATAAAGCTCACGAACACACAAAATATAGCTCAATTTAGGACGGGAAATAGCCCCAAAAGAAATTTAATGAGCCACAAAGCTATTTATGGCTTATCAAAGTTTTTTGCCAGACAAGCTGTGCCAGCTAAAGATGATATCACACCTGAATCACCCCAACATTGTACCTTTTTTCAATAGGAGCATGGTTAGCCGCTTCTATGCCCATAGAGAGTACCTTGCGGGTGTCAAGCGGGTCAATCACTGCATCAACTACCAGACGGGCGGCACTGTAATAGATAGAAGTCGTTTCCTGGTAATGGTTGAAAATCTTATCGTAAAGCGCCTTTTCATCTTCCGGACTTATCTCCTTGCCTTTGGCCTTTAGAGAACTCACCTCAATCTGTAACAATACTTTGGCTGCCTGCGCTCCGCCCATCACAGCGAGTTGCGCAGTTGGCCAGGCAAGCATCAGGCGAGGGTCATAGGCCTTTCCACACATGGCATAATTGCCAGCTCCATAAGAGTTACCAACTACCACCGTAAATTTTGGCACTACTGAATTGGCCATTGCATTGACCATCTTGGCACCGTCTTTTATTATGCCGCCTTGCTCACTTCTTGAACCTACCATAAATCCGGTAACATCCTGAAGAAAGACAAGTGGGATTTTTTTCTGATTACAGTTCATAATGAACCGCGCTGCTTTGTCTGCTGAATCACTGTAAATTACGCCCCCAATTTGCATTTCACCCTTCTTACTACGTAATACCTTGCGTTGATTGGCAACAATACCCACCGCCCAGCCGTCAATTCTTGCCAGACCACAAAGTATGGTTTGACCATACTTTTCTTTGTATTCGTCAAAACTTGAGTTGTCAACCAGGCGGTGAATTACCTCCAGCATATCGTAAGGCTTTTCACGTGTTTCAGGCAGTACACTGTACAAAGTATTGGGGTCAAGTGATGGTGGGGCAGGAGCAATGCGGTCAAAACCAGCCCTGTCGTAATCACCTACCTTCTCCATAATTGCCCGGATACGTTGAAGGCAATCAGCATCATTTTCGCATTTATAATCTGTAACCCCACTGATTTCACAATGGGTAGTTGCGCCACCAAGTGTCTCATTGTCAATGTCTTCGCCTATTGCAGCCTTTACAAGATAAGAACCGGCAAGGAAAATCGTACCCGTTTCTTTCACTATCAGCGCCTCATCACTCATGATGGGCAGATATGCCCCTCCGGCTACACATGAACCCATCACTGCCGCAATTTGCAGAATGCCCATTGACGACATGATTGCGTTATTGCGAAATATCCGCCCGAAATGCTCCTTGTCTGGAAAAATCTCATCCTGCATCGGCAGGTACACACCGGCACTGTCAACCAAATAGATGATAGGCAAACGGTTTTCGATTGCAAACTCCTGTGCACGGAGGTTCTTTTTTGCCGTAATAGGAAACCAGGCACCAGCCTTTACTGTGGCATCATTGGCCACCACAATACATTGCCGTTTGCTCACATAACCTACAACAACTACAACACCACCCGAAGGACATCCACCATGTTCAGCATACATCCCTTCTCCAGCCAGGGCACCAATTTCGAAACGGGCGCTACCAGCATCTAAAAGAGCATCAATGCGTTCACGGGCAGTCATTTTACCTTTTGCATGCTCTTTTTCAATGCGACTTTTCCCACCGCCCAACATCACCTTTTCTAATTTGCGATTCATGGCAGATACCAACATTTTCAGATGGTCTTCATTGCGGTTCATTTCAATTTCGCGGGCACTGAGTTTCGACATGATCGTATCTGTTCGGTAAAATTTTATTTATTTTTCTGTAACCCCCATAGAGGCAAACTTCTGTATTCGTTTTTCGATTCGCTTCTCCGGCTTTATCTTTAATTGCTTTTCAAGGCTTTTAACGACTTCATTTTTCACATTTCTGAACGTCTCATCATAATTGGTATGCGCCCCGCCAACCGGTTCGGGAATGACCCCATCAATGAGCTTGTTTTTTAACATATCCTGAGCGGTTAGCTTGAGCAGGCTGGCTGCTTTCTCTTTGTAATCCCAGCTGCGCCAAAGGATGGTAGAGCAATTTTCTGGTGAAATCACCGAGTACCAGGAGTTTTCCATCATCAATACCGTATCGCCAATGCCTATGCCAAGTGCCCCACCTGAAGCACCTTCACCAATAATAACACAAACCACAGGCACTTTGAGCAGCATCATTTCATAGAGGTTTCTGGCAATGGCCTCACCTTGCCCACGCTCTTCCGCTTCAAGACCCGGATAAGCACCGGGTGTGTCAATAAAACTCACAACCGGAATATCAAACTTCTCAGCCAACTTCATCAAGCGGAGTGCTTTTCGATAACCCTCCGGATTGGCCATGCCAAACTTCCGGTATTGGCGCATCTTGGTATTTATACCTTTTTGCTGCCCAATAAACATTACCGGTTTGCCGTTTACGCAACCCAAACCACCAACCATCGCTTTGTCGTCGCCAACCGTACGGTCGCCATGCATCTCATTCCAACTACCATCGGTCATGTAATTGATATAGGCAATGGTATATGGCCTGTCGGGATGTCTTGATACCTGCACCCTTTGCCAGGGGGTAAGCTTGCTGTACAAGTCTTTGCGGGTATGGTCAATCTTTTGCTCCAGCTCCTGAATTACCTTGCTCATGTCAACCTGACTTTTTTCTGCAAGCTCACGTGCTTCAGCCAATTGGTCGAATAATTCACTAATTGGTTTTTCAAATTCGAGAAACGTCATCCTGAAAAATTAGAGGGCGAATTTACACATTCATCATTAAACCCTAATTTGGTCCGGTTGATTTCCTGCAATTATATCCCGACTTGAGTAAATACCTGTTGAAATGATCAGCTTCCCGCCTTGCAAAATAAATATCGGACTGAACATTACCGGAAAGCGTAGTGATGGCTACCATAATATCCAGAGCCTTTTCTATCCGGTACCTCTTACAGATATTCTTGAAATAATTGAAGTTCCTGAGAAAGCCTCCGGAACCTGGCAATTTAGCTCCTCCGGTATAGAAATACCCGGCAATCCGGAACAAAATTTGGCGGTAAAAGCATACTTGTTGCTTGCAGATAGATTTCAACTTCCGGCAGTGAAAATTCATCTGCACAAAGTAATTCCGATGGGGGCCGGATTAGGCGGAGGTTCTGCTGATGGCGCGCACATGTTGCTTTTGCTGAATGATAAATTTGAGCTTAAACTATCTGAAAATCAGCTCATTGGATATGCGGCGCTTTTGGGGAGTGATTGTCCGTTCTTTATTTTAAACAAACCCGCCCTTGTTTCCGGCAGAGGTGAAGAACTGAACCCAGTTGCAGCGCTTCTCAAAGGCCAGTGGCTACAACTGATTTATCCGGGTATTCATATATCTACTGCTGAGGCATTCGGTGCCTTACAACTTGAAACAATGAATCCGGCAAGGAGTTTGCATACCGTTCCTGCACTTGAACAATGGAAAGCGCAGATGAGCAATGATTTTGAAAAACCAATCGGAATGAAACATCCTGAAATTAATGAACTTATTGCCGCCCTTTATCGTTCCGGAGCCTGGTATGCTGCCATGTCTGGTTCAGGATCAACTGTATTTGGGATCTTTAAGGAAGAACCTACACCAATGGCACTTCCTGAGAATTATTTTTGTTTTATAAGCCCTTTGTGAAAAATAATCCGTCAAATAATTCAAGATTTGGCATGTTTTCAATTCAATCTAATAAAATATAAATTTGCAGCCCTAAACACAGAAAAATGAAAAAAATCATTCTGATTCTCTCGGTTTTTGCCTTTGCTTTAAACCTTAATGCCCAAAATTTTGAAGGCCGGATTGTCTTCACAATCGAATACCCTAAATTACCAGATCCCAATATGGCGTCAATGCTTCCCACAGAAACAAACACTTATTTCAAGGATGGCAAATCACGCTTTGAGATGAACATGTCAATGGGTATGAAAAATGCTACAATTTCGGATGCCGCTACCGGAACCTCAGTAGTGCTGATGGAAATGATGGGGCAGAAATATGCACTCACTGGCGCCGGAGAAGATGCAGAATCAAAGAAAGCAGCTGATGAAACAAAAGTTACCATAAGCAAAGAAACCAAGAAAATAGCCGGATACAACTGTACCAAAGCAGTTCTCGAAGTGCCTACCAAAGAGGGTGCTCCTATGAACATGGAAGCTTGGTTTACTAACGACCTGAAATTCAACAAAGGATATGCAGTAGGTCCTTTGAAAAAAATTGATGGCACCATTCTACAATACAGCATCATGCAAAATGGTATGGAAATGAAACTTACTGCCAAAGAGGTGGTGAAAGAAAAAGTTGCCGCTGATAAATTTGTAATCCCTGCTGATTACACAAAAATGACCCAGGAAGAGTTCATGAAAGCCATGGGGCAGGGGGGGAAATAGTAATTGTTCATAACCTTGTAGAAAAAGCCTTCCCATGGAAGGCTTTTTTCATGTATACAGGTAACGACTTTTGTACGTTAGCGTGTAAAGATGTCAAGATGGGAAATAAACTGAAAGCCGAAGCGGAATCTACGGAAACCACTTCGCAGAAAAAAAAGAAAAAAGAACCACAGGTAGCCCGTTCAGGGCGTTCATGGTCAGAGCGATTGTTACCAGGTTTTTTAACCAATGAGCGTTTCATCAGGGTAAGCGGCTTGTTTTTATTGCTCTTTTCGCTTTTTCTTGTTTTTGCTTTTGTTTCTCACCTGATTTATTGGAAGAATGATTATGACATTTTGAAAGATGCTGATACCTGGCAGTTTATCTCTGACCCGAACTTAAAGGTGATGAACGCCATGGGGAAATTCGGCGCACTGATGGCTTTTGTATTTTTCAATAATTGGTTTGGGGTGGCAGCATTCCTGATTCCATTCTTCCTGACCCTGGTTTCCTTACGTATGTTTTTTGGCATGAGCGTTTTGCCATTTGGTAAAACACTGGCATACAGTCTGTTCGCGCTCGTTTTTGTTCCGTTAACACTTTCATTCCTCCTGAAAGACGATTACCTGATGTTCGGGGGTGGTTTTGGTTTCAGCCTCTACCAATATCTCGCTTCTATTGCCGGAAAAGTGGGCGTAGGAATGATTTTGCTTTTTAGTGGCCTTGCATTTGGCATTATTGCATTTAACTGGAAACTATCACTGCCGCAAAGACAACAAACCCCTGAAGAAGAAAGTTCTGAGCTGGTAGCTGCTGCAACAGGCAATAGCATTCGTGAGGTAATAGCACCTCAAATAAACCTGCCTGATGAAATGGAAGGCGATGAAGCAGACGATTTGCAGGATGACCATTCAATTGTAGAACAAATTCCATTGGTATTGCAGGAAGTACCGGAGCAGACACCATCAGGGCATGGGCTTGAATTGACCATTGAAGAGCATGAGGCCGATGATTTGCCTGAGCTTATTGAAGAGCTGCCAGAAGGCTTGTCAGATGAAGATTTAGAACGCATGAATCTCAAAGAGGTACTGGCAGAAAACGAAGAATTTGATTTTGCTCCATTTGACCCCACACTTGAGTTGTCATCATACCAATACCCTGTTTTAGATTTGCTTGAAAACCACGGTGGTACGAAGGCCCGGGTTGACAAAGCAGAGCTGGAAGCCAATAGCAACCGGATTATCGAGACCCTGAAAAACTACAATATCGAAATTGCCCGTATTAGCGCCAGCATTGGTCCAACGGTTACACTTTATGAAATTGTTCCGGCTGCGGGGGTGCGCATCTCAAAAATAAAAAATCTTGAAGACGACATTGCACTTAGCTTGTCGGCATTAGGCATCCGAATCATTGCCCCCATGCCGGGTAAAGGCACCATTGGGATTGAAGTACCGAATCAAAACCCCGAAGTGGTGGCCATGAAAGCCTTGTTATCAAGTGAAAAGTTCACCAACACCTCTATGGATCTCCCGGTGGCTTTGGGTAAAACCATCTCAAATGAAAACTTTGTGGCCGACCTGGCCAAAATGCCGCACCTGTTGATGGCGGGGGCTACCGGGCAAGGGAAATCAGTAGGGCTCAATGCGATTTTGGTTTCGCTGCTATACAAAAAACATCCTTCGCAAATTAAGTTCGTTCTGGTTGACCCTAAGAAGGTAGAACTGACCCTGTTTAACAAGATTGAGCGCCATTTTCTGGCTAAACTGCCCAATAATGATGATGCCATTATCACTGATACAAAGAAGGTGGTAAATACCCTGAACTCCTTGTGTAAATTGATGGATCAACGTTACGACCTGCTAAAACTTGCGATGGTACGTAACATCAAGGAGTACAATGTGAAATTCATGAACCGCAAACTGAATCCAAACAAAGGCCATCACTTTATGCCTTATATCGTGTTGGTTGTAGATGAGTTTGCTGATTTAATCATGACCGCCGGTAAAGAGGTAGAATTGCCAATTGCACGACTTGCCCAGCTGGCAAGAGCCATTGGTATTCACCTGATTATTGCCACCCAACGCCCCTCTGTAAATATCATCACTGGTACCATCAAGGCCAATTTCCCGGCAAGGATAGCGTTTAGAGTAACATCGAAAATTGACTCCCGCACCATTCTTGACGCAGGAGGTGCTGACCAACTTATTGGCCGCGGTGATATGCTGCTTTCTACCGGAAGTGATTTGATTCGTTTGCAATGCCCCTTCGTAGACACCCCGGAAGTTGATAAGATAACTGAATTTATTGGTGGTCAGCGTGGTTATGCTACTGCATTTGAACTGCCTGAATATGTGGAAGAAGGTGAAGAAATGGGAGAAGATTTTGATGAGGGCGACCGGGATCCGATGTTTGAAGAGGCTGCTCAGATTGTTGTTACCCATCAGCAAGGCTCGGCTTCATTGTTGCAACGCAAATTGAAGTTAGGATACAACCGTGCAGGCCGAATCATTGACCAACTTGAACGTGCAGGTATTATCGGCCCCTTCGAGGGCAGCAAGGCAAGGAAGGTTTTAATTAAGGATGCGTTAAGTCTGGAACAGTTTTTGAACCCTGCTAAAATGAACAATTAATCACCCTATGAAAATATCGCTCACCATTCTTGCTTTGCTTTTTTTACCCGCCTGGGGTATCCTTGCCCAAACAGATAAAAAAGCAAAAGAAATCCTCGACAAACTCAGTACTAAAACTAAGGCCTATACTTCTATCCGGACTGAATTTTCATATTCGCTGGTGAACAAAGACAGGAAAATCAATACGGTGCAAAACTGGAAACTGCTTTTAGCCGGAGATAAATACCGGCTCGATATGGGTGAGCAATTGATTCTTTGCGATGGAAAGTCTTTATGGAAGGTGCTTAAAAACGACAAAGAAGTTGAGTTAAGCAATGTTAGTGATGGAGGTGAAGCCCTGAACCCGAAAAACATCTTCACGATGTATGAGAAGGGTTTTAAATACAAGTATGTGAAAGAAGAAAAGCAAGGTGCCAAAACAGTGCATATCATTGATTTATTTCCTGAAAACCCTAAGGAAAAGGATTACATCAGTATTCGCCTTTATATTGACAAAGCAGCCATGCAGATAACCAAATCAGAGCTCAAAGGCAAAAATGGTAATATTTACACCTATCTGATAAAAACCTTTGTAACTAATGAAAAGACCGATGCAGGCAAGTTCTCATACAAACCTGCTGAGTTTCCTGGTTATGAGTTGAATGATGTAAGGTAAATTGCCGGATGAATTTTAATTCAAAGCAGCTACCATACTGATTTCAACACGTGCCCCTTTGGGTAGCGATTTTACACCGATTGTTTCTCGCGCAGGTGCTTTTCCGGTTTCAAAATAACTCCCGTAAACCTTGTTAACTTCCGGAAACCAGGCCAAATTATTCAGGTATATAGTTGTTTTGACAACTCTCTGCATACTGCTGCCTGAAGCTTTGAGTACCTCCTGAAGATGATTCATTATCAGGGTTGTTTCTTTTACAATGTCGCTGGTATCTATTTGTCCGTCATTGCCAATGGCAATCTGGCCTGAAAGAAATACCATGTCATCATATTTAACTGCCTGGCTATACGGGCCTATGGGCTGAGGTGCTTTTGGGGTAAAAATGTACTCGATGCCTTCCCGCTCATGTTTTTTACCAGAGAGCAACAATATGCCCAGGGCAAAAAGCAATGAAGCAGCGCCAATGATAGCTAAGTGTTTCACAGGCTGGCAAGTAAGTCCTTGAAAATTGCAGTCATTTTTACTTCTGCTTTTGAAGCAGCTTTTATCACATCTTCATGTGTTACCTCCACAATTTTTCCTTCAACGCCAAGGTCGGTAATCACCGAAACGGCAAAGCAGGGAAGCCCCATGTGCCGGGCAGCAATCACCTCTGGCACGGTTGACATCCCCACAGCATCGCCACCTACCACACGCATCAGGCGGTATTCGGCAGGGGTTTCAAAGCAAGGACCGCTTACGCTGATGTACACCCCTTCGTGTACTTTGTAGCCAAGTTTCTGAGAAATTGCCTTTGCCCGTGCAATCAGTTCCCGGTCGTAAGGCTCGCTCATATCCGGAAAACGTGGCCCCAACTCAGGTATATTGGGCCCCAGCAGCGGGTTGCTTGGAAGCATATTGATATGATCGTTGAGAATCATCACATCGCCCACTTCAAAGGCCGGATTAACTCCTCCGCTGGCATTGCTGAGAAAGAGGGTAGAAATACCTAATTTTTTCATTACGCGCACCGGGAAGACTACCTGATTCATAGTATATCCCTCGTAATAATGAAACCGACCCTGCAAAACCATCACAGGTTTGTTGCTAATGTATCCGAAAATCAGTTTTCCTGAATGCCCTTCAACCGTTGAAACGGGGAAATGCGGAATTTCCTCATAGGGAATGATAAATTTTGTATCAATCTCTTTCACTAAGCCGCCCAGACCTGTGCCCAGGATGATTCCGGCAATGGGTTGAAACTGGTTGGTTCTTTTTTGAATGTAATCAGCGGTCTCCTGAATTTGTTGCAACATAGTTTTTTATTTCGTTTTCAAAATCTGTTGGGCGGTCAATCTGTACAGCTATCTGAAGACTCAGCCATTGTGCCTGATTTTCTTGCGGAATAAACTGCTGCAATTTCACGCGATCTTTTTCTGTGATGATATAGTAAGAAGCAAACTTACCAAACTTTTGCTGAATATTGTGGATGTCACTCTCACTATACGCATAATGGTCAGGAAAAATCTGCTGCTGGCTTTGATTAGTCACTTGTTCAAGCCATTGTATTAAGCCAGATGGGTCAGCAATGCCGCACACCAGCACAAGGGGCTTGTTTTTTAATGTATCCAAAGGTAAAGATGTGCCATCAAGCGCAGTAAGACCCGTATATGCATACCAACTGAAATAGACTGTTTGATTACTGTTGGGTTTTAACTTATTGATAAGTGTTTCTTTTTGTTTTTCGTTCGGTTCGGAGGGGCACTTACTTAGCACCATCACATTTGCCTTGTGCCTTCTGCTCCATAAATCTCGTAGTCGTCCGGCAGGCAATAAGAAAGTTTTCTTTTGTAGCGTTTGCCAGTCAATAAGCAACACAGAAAAACCAGGTTTTAAGCGGCGGTGCTGAAAGGCATCATCCAGAATTACAACACCTGTTTCCGGATGATTTTCTTTGATTTGCCGGATGCCTTCAGGCCTTTTTTCGCATACTGCAACAGGTATCTCCGGAAAAGCCTTTCTGAACAATACAGGCTCATCACCATACATAGCCGGATCGGCATTTTTAGGTAGTTCTAAGAAACCTTTGCTTTTTCGTTTATAGCCACGGCTAAGAATTGCCGGATGGAATGGCTTAAGGATATGAGTCAGTTGCAGGGTATGGGGTGTTTTCCCTGTTCCGCCCAGCTCAAGATTGCCTACGGTAATTACCGGAAATTGAAAGCTTACAGATTTTAAAATGCCGCTATCGTAGAGCTGGTGCCGGATATAAAGCACCATGCCATACAAAAATGAGAAAGGTAAGAGCAGCAATCTAAACATCGTGCTTTGACTCACTTAGGCAACATAATCATGCAGATAAGCGTATTTGGGCAATAATTTTCCGTCGTGTGTAAGGGTAGCCCCCTGAATTACCGGATCATCAGCTTTACCCAATAAAGGCCCCATTACATGTCTGAGTAATTGCTCACCAAAACCTTTGGATGCATCATAAGGAAGTTCACAAGGCAGATTGCCCACTGCCATAATATCAATTGTGTTTTTCAAATAAGGCGCTTCTTCTGATTCAGTAAGCGGGTGATACCCAAATACAGGGTCTTCAATGGTCGTATCTCTCAGGGTAGCCGGGATAGAACCATTGATATCACAGCTAATATCGGCGATAACCTTTATCTGAAAATCACGGGCTTTCATGTCCTCTTTTGAAAAGAACCGTGGAATTTTTTCATGCCAGAAAATTGCATTAATCATTAAATCACATACACGGGTATAGGGTCTGAATGAGGATATATAGTTTTCAGGCTGGTGGTAAAAATCAGCTTTATCCCAAACCTCACCATCTTTATGTGCATAGAAATCTTCCGGTCTTAAGTGCACATAAACAGGTACATGAAACTGCTCTTCTAAAAACTCCTGAGGGGTAACTTCTCGAATGCCGATAGCCCTGAGTAGTTCAAGGCAACCATGTGCTACACGGCCATCGCCGCAAAGTGCAATACGCACAGGGGGCAATGAAAGTGTACGGTATTGCTCAACAAGCGCTTTGTAATTTGCACATTTCCAGGCAGGTTGTAAGTCAAAGTTGCCTGTTTTACGACCAAAGGTTAAAAATCCATTGTGCGTACCAACAATTCCGGCATACCGCCCAAAACCCAATACCCTGCCGCCATCGTGCCATACCAGGGTTTCGTAATCAATGAGCCGGATGTTTTTCTGAAGAATCGTACGCAACAATTTACGGTTATGAGGCTGTTTTTTTATTGTATGCGAAAAAAACAAATAGGTTTTACCATCAATCAATGCTTCAACAGGCACTTCTTTAACTCCGAAAAGAATATCACATTCAGACAGGTCTTCTTTTAGTTCAAAGCCAGCTTCGGCATAAAGTTCGTCTGCAACACAGCGGTGGGGCGAAGGCTGTACAAGAATTCTGATGCCCGGAAATCGTTCTGTCAACTCTGTGCATTGTTCAGGCAAAAAGGCAACCCGCTTGTCGTAAGGTTTTTTTTCTTCTCTAATAATTCCAATGGTAACCATGGTTCAAAAGTAAAGCGAATCCGGCGATAATACCAGCATTGAATTGCAGTTTTGGCAAGCTTGCCTGAACCAGGCCACTGGCCTTAGGGGTGCTGAAGCCCGGTCAGAGGATTAGCTTTAAACAACGATGTTCATTATTTAAGTTCAAGAAAATTTCTAATGCCGATGGGAAGCTTATTTTTGCACCATGCTCCGGAAAATTCGCATCAGCAATTATGCCTTAATTGATGAACTTAGTATTGAGTTTACAAACGGACTTACCATCATAACAGGAGAAACCGGAGCAGGGAAGTCAATTTTGTTAGGCGCTATGCAGCTCTTGCTCGGTGAACGTGCTGATACAGGAGTATTGAGGGAGAGTGGACGAAAATGCATTGTTGAGGGAACCTTTTCGACTGATGGCTTTGATTTATCAGATTTTTTTGAGGACAATAACTTAGATTTTGAGCAGGCTTGTATCGTGCGCCGGGAGATAAATCCGGCAGGAAAATCACGTGCCTTTATCAATGATACACCTGTTAACCTTGCTCAACTAAAGGGCCTGGCTGCTCAATTAATTGATATCCATTCACAACACGACAGTCTCTTGCTTGAAACTGTGCAATTTCAAACCAGAATTTTGGATGCTTTTGCCGGCAGCCAACATTTGTTTGCTCAGTACAACCAGGCATACCAGCAATGGAAAACCGAAAAAAAGTTATTGGAGGCGCTGAAGCAGGAAGAGGCGCGAAGTGCTGCCGAGCATGATTTTTTGCAATTCCAATACCAGGAACTGGCTGATATGCAATTACAGGCAAACGAATCGGTGCTACTGGAGGAGGAATTCAACTTGCTTGAGCATTCTACTGAAATTTTAAAGCAGGTTGGTAGGGCAGAAGCCTTGCTGGATGGCGAACAGGAAAGCATCTTAACAAACCTTCGGCAGTTGGTTCAGGTCTTAGGGCCTGTAGGTGCCTATACCCGCAACGGAACTGAGATTATTGAACGGGTTCGGGCTGCCGGAATAGAACTTCGTGACCTGCTTGGAGAACTTCAGCTTTTGCGTGAAAACACTGCAACAGATCCACAGCGACATGAGACAGTAATTGCAAGGCTCGACCGTATTAATCATTTACTTGGCAAACACAGGCTTCAATCGAGTGACGAGCTCCTGCAACTTCAGCACCAATTGAGTGAAAGACTGCAAAATCAGTCCTTACAAGGCGAAAGTATCCGGCAAAAAGAAATTAGCACCGAAGCGCTTTTTCAGTTGCTCCTTCAACTTGCCTCAGCGTTGCACAAGAAAAGAGTAGAAGCAAGTTCAGACTTTTGCAAACAAGTAAAAAACCTGCTTAAAAAGCTTGGAATGCCGGATGCAATGCTTGAAGTAAAAATCGGTGCGCTTGAAGAGCCTGCACAGGGCGGGATGGACCAGATTACCTTTCTGTTTTCGGCCAACAAAGGTTCTGGTGCAAAAGAGATTCAAAAGGTTGCCTCAGGAGGTGAATTATCGCGACTGATGCTGGTATTGAAAAAATTAGTAGCCAGGTCTATTGCCTTGCCTACCATAATATTTGATGAGATTGATACCGGCGTGTCAGGATTGCTTGCAGATGCAATGGGAGAAATACTCAAAGAAATGGCAAATGACATGCAGGTAATAGTTATCACTCACCTGCCACAAATTGCCAGTAAAGCCAATGAGCACCTAAAAGTAGTCAAGACAACTAAGTTGGGGGCAACATTTACCGATGTAATTCGTCTGGAGCCGAAGGAGCGTGTTTCGGAAATAGCGGGAATGCTGAGTGGCAGGGAGTTGTCGGGTGAAGCGATAAGCAATGCAGAAATATTGCTTGGAATCAGGAAAAAATAAGTTTTACATTTACCTCCTTAAAAAGCTCAAACAAACAACGCAAATCATACAAAAAATGACACAATTACTTAAAGGAAAGAAAGGTATCATCTTCGGAGCCCTGGATGAACAAAGTATGGCATGGAAAGTTGCCGAGAAGGCATACGAAGAAGGAGCTACTTTTGTTTTAAGCAATGCACCCATTGCTATGCGCATGGGCGAGATCAATAAGCTCTCGGAGAAATGCAATGCACCTATTATTGCGGCAGATGCAACCTCTGATGAAGACCTGAAAGTATTATTTGAAAAAACATTAGAGAGTTCTGGTGGCAAGATTGATTTTATTTTACATTCAATTGGTATGTCGCCTAATGTGCGTAAAGCCAGGCCATATACTGATTTGAATTATGAATATTTTCATAAAACGCTTGATGTATCAGCCATGTCGCTGCACCGTGTGTTGCAGACTGCATTTAAAATGGATGCCATCAACGAATGGGGTTCTGTAGTTGCATTAAGTTATATTGCCGGTCAGCGGGTATTTCCATATTACAGTGACATGGCCGAAGCCAAAGCAATGCTTGAATCAGTAGCCCGTAGTTTTGGCTATCATTATGGCAAGGCAAAGAACGTGCGTGTGAACACTGTTTCGCAATCACCAACTTTTACAACGGCTGGTAGCGGCGTACCTGGTTTTCAGGAGTTTTTTGACTATGCTGATTCTATGTCGCCACTTGGCAATGCAAGTGCTGATGACTTGGCAAATTTTTGTGTATGTCTTTTTTCTGATTATGCCCGAATGGTAACGATGCAAAACCTTTACCACGATGGTGGTTTTTCAAGCATGGGAATCAATGTAGGTATGATTTTACCTGAAAAGTGATTATGCTCAAAAAAAGAGTTCAATATCTTTTGTTAGTATTGGCATTGACGCTGATAGGCACCTCTGATATTGCTGCTCAAAACGAGGATGAGTCGCCATCAAGGGCTACAGAACAGATACACCTGCCTTTTACCATACGTTTTGATGGTGGTTTGGGATTTTTGAACAAGCCAAAAGCCATGAAAGACAACTTTTACAGCACCGGCGACGTTGGTCTGGGTGCTGTTTTGGGTCTTGGAGCAGGATTTAACTTGGGACTTACCGGGCGTTATACAGCATTTCAGGTAAGCCGCAACGCATCAAATTTTAACGACCCATTGGTGATAGGGGGGAAGGTGGTAGGCACCAAGCCTGTTGCAACGAATTATACCCTTTGGTCGCCCGGGGTAATTTTAAGCTACGACAGGTTTGTAACTCCTTATTCAATGTTTAGTTTTTCTGTTAACGCAGCTTATGCTTTTGTCAGATACAGTAATTTAAGGGATATCTCAGGAGATACTGCTGCGATACAAAAATACAGCCAGTACACTGCTGCCAGCTATAACCATAAAGCGCTTACAATGCAGCCATCTATTGGCTTTCACTATTTCTTTGAAGAGCATATTGCCATGAGCATCAAGGTGGGTTTTACCCGCACCTGGTCATATTTCGAGCCTGAAAAGGTACGCCTCGACGGAGGGGCGATATCTTATGAATCTGCCGACCTGAATGGCCCTGTTCAGTTTTTTAACGTTGGCCTGGGCTTTATTTATACGTTTAAACGTATCGAGTAGGGCAGCACACAGGTGCTGTCATGTTTCCATTATCAAACATGACAATACCTCAGTGTTCGATTTTCCAAACTGTTACTGCCAAAGGAGGCAGGCTGAGTTCGACTGAGAATGGCTTCCCATGAGCAGTTTTTTCAGTAGTTTGAACCACCTCGGGTATATTGTAGGCACTGCCCCAAAACTGTGAAGCATCACTGTTGAAAACCTGACGATAGCGTCCTGCTACCGGCACACCAAGGCGGTAATAGTCTCTAGGACTGGGGGTGAAATTACATACCACCAGTAGAAAATCATCATGTGTATTGGCCAATCTTAAATAACTGATGATTGAGTTCTGGCTATCTGCATGATCTATCCATTCAAATCCTTCTCTTTCGAATTGTCTCTCATAGAGCGCGGGTTCAGAAGTATATAAATGGTTCAGTTTTTTTATCAGGTGCTGCATACCCTTGTGTGGCTCAAAAGCAAGGAGGTGCCAATCTAAACTTGATTGGTAATTCCATTCAGCAAATTGTGCTAGTTCAGCACCCATAAATAATAATTTCGCACCGGGGTGGGTAAACATAAAGGCATACAGTGTACGCAGGTTGGCGAATTGCTGCCATTGGTCGCCAGGCATTCTGCATATTAATGAGCCTTTGCCATGTACTACCTCGTCATGCGAAAGTGGCAACATAAAGTTTTCGCTGAACGCATAGTAGATTGAGAAGGTAATGTCGTTCTGATGATGTTGCCGGTAAATAGGGTCTTTCTTAAAATAATTCAATGTATCGTGCATCCAGCCCATCATCCATTTCATTCCGAAACCGAGGCCGCCCGCAAATACAGGACGTGAAACTCCTTTAAATGAAGTTGATTCTTCGGCAATCATCTGTATTTGCGGAAATGCACTGTAAATAGCAGTGTTAAGCTCTTTCAGAAATGAAATCGCCGCCAGGTTCTCGTTGCCGCCGTATATGTTAGTTTCCCATTCGCCCTGTTTGCGTGAGTAGTCAAGATAAAGCATAGAGGCTACTGCATCTACACGAATGGCATCTATCCGGTAAAGGTCGGCCCAGAACAGGGCAGAGCTGATTAAAAACGAACGAATCTCATAACGTTCGTAATTGAAAATCAGACTTTTCCAATCCGGATGAAAACCTTTTCTGCGGTCAGGATGCTCAAACAGGGCAGTACCATCAAACTGAGCGAGGGCGTAATCATCTTCCGGGAAGTGAGAAGGTACCCAATCCATAATGACACCAATGCCAGCAGCATGGAAGCAGTCAATGAGATACATCAGGTCGTCAGGGGTACCAAAACGTGCAGTAGGTGCGAAGTAGCCTGTTGCCTGATAACCCCAGGAACCTGAAAAAGGGAATTCTGTCAAGGGAAGAAACTCCACATGTGTAAAGCCCATTTCCTGAATGTAGGGTACCAGCTCGGCAGCCAATTCCCTGTAACTCAGGTAATCGTTTTCGCCCGCACCTTTGCGTTTCCATGAACCGGCGTGTACCTCATAAACACTCCATGGTTTTTGCAATGAGCCTCTGTTTGTATCCTGCTGCCACGAACTTTGCTGCCACTGGTATTTCAAATCCCAAACAACAGATGCCCTCTTGGGTGGCACCTCATTAAACCGGGCAAATGGGTCAAACTTCTCAACTGTTTGTCCGCTTGCCCGATTGGTAATTGCAAATTTGTAAAGCGCACCATGAAACACTTCCGGAATAAATAACTCCCAAATGCCAGAGTGGTCATAACGTGGCCCCATCGGATGCGCTGTGTGATTCCAAAAATTAAAATCACCGATAACCGAAACTTGTTTGGCATTGGGTGCCCAAACTGCAAAAAAAGTACCTTTTACTCCTTTATTTTCAACCAGATGAGCACCGAGTTTCTCATAAAGTCTGTAATGTTTACCTTGCTTAAAAAGAAAGATATCGAACTCCGTTATTAATGTAAACCACTCAGTTTTAGAATTACGCTTTCCGGCTTTTTTTGTCATTTATTTCACAGATTTTCAGGATTCAAAGGTAAAATTTCACAAATTTGGCAAGGCTGATCAGTGGGATTATAGCCCAGTCAGGGCGGTTATTTAATTCGTATCCCAGTTCATAAATTGCTTTTTCAAATGAGAAAATCTGTAAAGTTTCATTAAAGGCTTCTCCGGCAGGGAGCAGATGAGAACCTTTCATGGTATCAAGGTAAGCACCAAGAAAATACCGGCTTACAAAATGATACCAAAGGTCAGCCACTGTGAAAAGACTTTCCTGACGCTGAGGGGCATTTTCAAACTTAGTAAGCAGAACAGCATAAGCGGCATAGCGGTATGAGCGCATCATACCGGCAACATCTTTCAACGGACTTGTTTTCTTCCTTCGTTGGTTGAATGGTTTATCTGGTTCACCTTCAAAATCAAGGATTACCAGATCGTTTCCGGCTACCAATACCTGACCGAGGTGGAAATCTCCATGCGTTCTAATACCTGTGCCTATGGCTGGCTGTGTGGTAATTTTTTGAATAAATTCAATTACATTTTCACGGTCATCAAGCATCTCAGTTGCTTTAGCCTGCATGCTTTCAGGAATACGGGCAAGATTACGCTGTAACAGGTCAAATTTTTGAATAAGCAATTTCTGCAATGAATCACAATAGCTCTGCTGCATGGTTTTGTCAAACTGTTCCGGCCCGAAATCAGGGTTTTTAGCATCCTTCCCCAGTGCAAGGTGTAGCTCGGCAGTGCGTTTGCCAAGAAGACTTGCCTGTTGGTACACCTCCTGACCAATGAGCTGCTGTAGCGCGGCTGGTGTTTCTTCCCATGATATATGATGTTTTGGAGGCCTTTCAGGTAATTGTGTTTTATCGAACCCGGTTTCCATCACCTGCTCGTAAAAGCGTTGGAGATGTTGCAGGTTCCAGTCCCATGCATTTCCTGCGTTCTCAATCATTCTTTGCAACATCACCGCCAGCATTGGAGGTTTTTCGGGATGCAGCACCTCAATTGCTCCAGCATAGCCGGGAATCTGGTGAAACTGTTCCTGTTCAGTTAGGTAACGAATAATCTCCAGGTCAGGATTGATGGTATATTCAAGCTTCCGGAAGAATTTTAAAAAGAATTGATTGTTAAATACCAGTGATGTGTTGCTTTGTTCGGCACTTAAAACCTTCGATGAAATTTTATTTACAGACGAGTTTTGCAGCAATTTGCCACCATCTGCAATCATCGGATAATGGTTTGATGCCAACAATTTTTTACTGTGCTGCATCATTTGAAAGAGTGCGTTTCTGAATTCTTCAAGATATACTGCATCAATTAAGTAGCCGGGCGAAACAAGGTTGTCGAGCCGTGCAATTATGGCCTCAGATGGCATATCATTAAAGCGACGCTCAGCAATAAATGCTATTGGCAAGGCGTAAATATCGGTTGGAAACTCCGGATAACGCACCTTTAAAAGCAGGTAATGTGTAAAGTCATTTCCGGCCTCAATCGGGATATTTTGGTATATAAGTACCGACATCGAAGGCCTTGCTTTGCCTCCAAACCAGCGCATACGCTTTAAATAGGCGGGTAGCACCTGATTTTCTAACTGTAAAACTGCGGCCTTGTCTGAGAACAAATCCTGCCATTCTGCTTGTATCACGGCTTGCATACTTTTGCGAATTGTTAATGTTTGTTCCATTGTTATCTTTTGTAAGGTGTTATTTTGAAAACATGTGCCAGGGTTTCTTTCGGGTCAAGCTCAACGTAATTCCACTCTTTATCCCAATGGTATGTTTTGTCGTTCAACAAATCGTGCATTTCAAGAATTTGTCCTTCTTCCTGATTCATTTCTTTGAGTGGTAATTGCACCCAGCCACTTTGTTTGTGTACCGGGTCAAGGTTCACAATGGTCAGCAACTTATTGTCGCCTGTTGCTTTGTAGAAGGCCATTAATGAATCATTGTCTGTTTTACAGGCAAGGTAGTTAAAAGTTGTTTGAAATGCCGGATTTTGTCGGCGGATTTGATTCACCTTTGTCATCAAATGATGGAAAGGGGTTTTATTTTTCCAATCCCAGTGGCGCAGCTCGTATTTTTCTGAGTCAAGGTATTCTTCTTTTCCGGCTACTGGCTTGTTTTCAAGTAATTCATATACAGGGCCATATATGCCATAATTTGAAGAAAGCGTCGAAGCGAGAATAAATCTTATTGCCGAAGGGGTATAAGCTGTATTTTGCAGATACATTGGAAGAATATCAGGGGTATTTGGCCAGAAATTTGGGCGGAAGAAATCCCGGCTTTCTGAGTAGCACAATTCGTGCATGTATTGTTCTAATTCTGCTTTGTTCTCACGCCATGTAAAATAGGTGTAAGATTGCTGAAAGCCTATTTTTGCCAATCTGGCCATAATTTTTGGGCGTGTAAAAGCTTCTGAAAGAAAAATCACCTCCGGATATTCATTGTTGATTTCGGCAAGCACCCATTGCCAAAATTTAAACGGTTTGGTATGTGGGTTATCTACCCGAAACACCCGCACCCCCTTTGTAATCCAGAATGTGATGATACTTTTGAGTTCTTCCCAGAGATTTTGCCAGTCGTCACATTCAAAATTAAAAGGCAGCACATCCTGGTATTTCTTTGGAGGGTTTTCGGCGTATTGTACTGTTCCATCGGGTCGCCACCGAAACCATTGGGGATGTTCTTTTACATAAGGGTGGTCAGGTGAACATTGGTAAGCCAAATCCAGGGCTATTTCGATGCCAAGGCCCTGCGCTGTTTTTAACAAATGCTCAAAGTCTTTCATGCTTCCCAGTTCAGGGTTAATGGCTTTGTGCCCTCCTGCGCTGCTTCCAATAGCCCAGGGGGAGCCTGGCTCGCCGGGTTTCGCCGTAGTATTGTTGTTTTTGCCCTTTCTGAATGATTGGCCAATGGGGTGAACAGGAGGGAAATATACCGTATCGAAACCCATTCCGGCAATGAAAGGAAGCACCTTTTCACAATCTTTAAACGTACCAGAACGTTTAGGGTCGGGCGAACTTGATCTGGGAAAAAACTCGTACCAGGCGCTAAAACTGGCCTTTGGGCGCTCAACAAGTACACTGTAAACCTGCGATTGGGTAGTATTCTCGCGCAGTGATTCCTTCTCAAAAACCTCTCTTATCTGCTCCCCAAGCAATAAAGGGAGAATTTGCTGCTCCTGCTCAGCCTGGTCAATAAATGCGATGGTTTGTTGAATAAACTTTTGTGATAGCCTGCGTTTCTGCGCCATTTTCTCTAAAAATGCCCTTCCTAAAGCAATTTCAACCTGCAGGGGTTCCTTAGCGGCGGCTTTTTTTGCAAACCCGTTTAGCCAGGTAAGCCCATGGTCAATCCAGGCCAGAACGGTAAACTCAAATAAGCCTGGTTCCTGAACAAGGATTTCGGCTTGGTAAGTGTCATTAGAAATATGCTTCATCGAAATTTCCAGCCACTTTGCCTTGCCGGTTTTGCGGTATTTTAGAATAGCCTGAATCTGGTCATGACCATCGCCGAAGATATTTGCCTGAACAAGTACCTTTTCACCCGGTTCACGTTTTACCGGAAAAGCCCCGCCATCAATGCTTGGTTTTACCTGCTCAATTACAACTCTTGCTTTGCCTGCTGTGTTTTTCATAAACGGTAAAGTTAAAGGATGAACGGGTAAAAGAAAAATTTGATGTGTAAAAAAGACACAAAGAAATTAAAGCATCAACATTTTGTATGATAATCGTATTTTCTGAGCCATTTATTCATTCTTTTGGGCCGGATGAGAATTTGGGTTGGTTTAAAATTTTTACGCAATTGAGAAATATTGATTAAAATGTATTTAGACATCGCCTTTAAAGCAATATAATAACCTGTGATAATGAAGTTAAGGTTCGATTAATTTTACTAAGTTTGCAGCCCTTTTGAAGAAAATTTCATATAACACTTTGATATACAAACAATAACAGAAAACATGAACGATTCAATGATTTATGTAATTCCGGCTTTGGGAATTGTAGGACTGCTTGCGATGTTCATCAAGTCGGCCTGGGTTAAGAAGCAGGATGCCGGTGATGAGAAGATGCAGGAACTCTCGGGGCATATTGCCCGTGGCGCAATGGCCTTTTTGAAGGCTGAATGGAAGGTATTATCTTATTTTGTTGTGATTGCAGGTATTCTTCTTGCCTGGTCAGGTACTATGGTAGAAACTACCTCACCTGTAATTGCCATTTCATTTGTGATTGGTGCGGTATTTTCAGCAGTTGCCGGGTATATCGGAATGAATATTGCCACCCAGGCCAATGTGCGTACAACACAGGCCGCCAGAACCAGTCTGCCAAAAGCGCTGAAAGTGTCATTTACCGGTGGTTCGGTGATGGGTTTGGGTGTTGCAGGTCTTGCTGTTCTTGGTTTGGGTTCATTGTTTATTGTGTTTTACAACATGTATGTTACCTCAGTGGGCGGTGGTGTAAATGGCATGGAAATGGAAAAAGCGCTTGAGGTGTTGGCCGGCTTCTCACTTGGTGCCGAGTCAATTGCTTTGTTTGCCCGCGTGGGTGGAGGTATTTATACCAAAGCCGCCGATGTGGGGGCTGACCTTGTTGGAAAAGTTGAGGCTGGTATTCCGGAAGATGACGTACGTAACCCAGCAACGATTGCAGATAACGTGGGTGATAACGTGGGTGATGTGGCTGGTATGGGTGCTGACCTTTTTGGCTCTTATGTAGCCACTATTCTTGCTACCATGGTTTTGGGCAGAGAGATTGTTTCAGCTGACCAGTTTGGTGGTATTGCCCCCATCTTATTACCGATGGCTATTGCCGGATTAGGTATTATTTTCTCAATCATCGGTATGATGTTCGTTCGGGTGAAAGATGAAAAAGGCAATGTGCAGGGTGCATTAAATATGGGCAATTGGTCGTCAATTGTACTTACTGGTGTTATTGCTTACCCATTGGTAATGTGGATGCTGCCTGAAACGATGAGTATTCGTGGGGTAGAGTTTTCAAATATTCAGGTTTTTTACGCCATCATATTGGGTCTGGTTGTTGGCGCCCTGATGAGTGTTATTACAGAATACTATACAGCAATGGGCAAACGCCCGGTTCTTTCAATTGTGAAACAATCAGCTACAGGCCATGCTACCAATATTATTGGCGGTCTTTCAGTAGGGATGGAATCAACCGTATTGCCAATTCTGGTGCTTGCAGCGGGAATTTATGGTTCGTTTGAGCTTGCAGGTTTATATGGTGTAGCGATTGCTGCTGCCGGAATGATGGCAACTACAGCCATGCAGTTGGCAATAGATGCATTTGGGCCGATTGCCGATAATGCCGGAGGAATTGCTGAAATGAGCCAGTTGCCTGAAGAAGTGCGTGGAAGAACAGACAATCTGGATGCAGTAGGCAATACAACTGCTGCCACCGGAAAAGGTTTTGCCATTGCATCGGCTGCTCTTACTTCATTGGCCTTGTTTGCAGCTTTTGTGGGTGTTGCCGGAATTGATTCAATTGATATTTACAATGCAAATGTTTTGGCTGGTCTGTTTGTAGGGGGGATGATTCCATTTATCTTTTCGTCGCTGGCTATCGCAGCCGTTGGACGTGCCGCAATGGACATGGTGAATGAAGTGCGGCGCCAGTTCAGAGAAATTCCCGGAATTATGGAATACAAAGCAAAACCTGAGTACGAAAAATGTGTGGCTATCAGTACCAAGGCATCTATTCGCGAAATGATTGCTCCGGGAGCTATTGCACTTGTTGTACCTATTATTGTTGGCTTTGCTTTTGGTCCGGAAGTTTTAGGTGGCTTGTTAGCCGGTGTTACTGTAAGCGGTGTATTGATGGGGATGTTCCAGTCGAATGCCGGAGGTGCATGGGATAACGCCAAGAAATCATTCGAAAAAGGAGTGGTGATTAACGGAGAAACTTTTTATAAAAAATCAGAACCGCACAAAGCATCGGTAACCGGCGATACAGTAGGTGACCCATTCAAAGATACTTCTGGGCCTTCTATGAACATTCTGATTAAATTGATGTCAATTGTATCGCTGATTATTGCCCCGCACATCGCAGTGAGTGGCGGGGGTCATGGAGCTACAGCTCACGAAGCTTGTTGTCAAATGGCTGATATGAAGGCATGCGCCCATGAAGAGGGTAAAACCTGTTCATGGGATGAAGCCACCAAAGCTTGTAAAGACAAAGATGGTCAAGATTGTGCCAAGCATTGTGAAAAAGGCAGCGGACATGCGAAAGCCTGCTGCTCTGACAGCACAAAAACAGCAATGAATAATGGCATGACTAAATCGTGCCACTGATATTTATTGCCTTATACTCAAATTTGAAAGCCGGCTCTTTGAGCCGGCTTTTTTTATGCATTTTTAATGCTATTAAGTGCGCTTTAATTTTATGACCCAAGGAACATTTGAAATTTAATGGTGTCTTAATGACACTTCTTTGGGTTGGTATGTAAGATTTTGCATCAAACCAAACAACTTCATGTCTTATTCATTTAGGCTCAGCATACCCATATTGAAGGCTTAAATTAAGGCTGTTACATCTTTATAGGGGCTGTTTCAACCTTGTTTGCGTACGAAATACGCAGCATGAAAGACCTATTGCAGCCTTGTGTATATGTAATGTTCGGAATCTATATATAGCAACACCAATATTGCAATGGCGTATTACCCCCATTGATTTTGGAAATATATTTTAATGGGAGAATGCGTACAGCGTAAAACAGGTATTGTAAGGAATATGATAAGTGGTTTTGCAGTATTTCTACATGTTGTAAAATCAAGGTCGCTAGGTTTTATTGCATTTCAAGTTCTTTTTTGTTTAGCAATATATTCGCAATCATTGTTTGGGGCCACTTATTACACCCGCGGGGTTGGTGGCAACTGGAACTCAACCAGTACCTAGTCAACTGTATCATGCAACGGTGCAATAGCCGCTACCATTCCTGGTGCAGGCGATGATGTGGTGATTTGCAATAGCTCAGGGGCCTCAGCGGTAACAGTAACTGTGAATGGGGTATTTGCTTGCCGCGATTTGATAATTGGTACCGGCGGGGCAAATGCAACTATTCAAACATCAAATGCAGCATATAGTTTAACGGTTCATGGTGATGTATCATTTAATCAAGGCAATGAGTCGTTTGTTTACACCTTGAGTGCTTCATCAGGTACTGTGAATCTTTTAGGTGATGTAATTTGGAATAGTGTAAATGGAACCAATCGTTTCCTAGTTTCGACTGGAAACATAACATTTAACAATGACATTGCCATAACGCAAGACAATCAGCAAATTACATTTTCGAATATTGGGAAGGTGTATTTCCTTGGCAATTTTGAAGATTCACAAAACAACCTTTATACCTACGCCGGATGTTCGGTAATATTTTCCGGCAATTATACGATTACCGGCGAAATGGCGCATTGGAACACAACCGCCTCTATGGTTTTCAATGGCCTTAGCAGTGTAATACAAGCAGATGAAGAGTTACGGAATGGTAAGTTGATAGTAAAGACAGGGGCAGGATTGACCATCATGGAGAGTTTAGGTGCAGTGACCCTTGGTTCAATAGCATTAGAAAGCAGCACACAATTGACAATCAACCATGCATGTAATATTTCAGGTGATGTAAGCTTGGGAAGTTCAGCAATATTAAGCCTAAGCAAACAATTAAATATCGCCAAAGGGTGGACGAATAACGGAGGGCAACTCAATGCCACAGCTGGAGCTTCAGTTTTTTTTACTGGTTATGGTTACACGATAGGAGGGTCAAGTACAACCACCTTTCCGCATTTACATATCGGTGCCTCCGGAGCAAGCAGTCGCAATAGCATGACAATCAATGCAAATTTGATTTGTGATACACTTACACTTGAAAGCAATAGCAATTCTGGTTCATCCACGCTAACAATTGGCACTTCAAACCCCACAGTGCAGGTTTTGGGAACGCTCAATATGCAGCAACTCAGTAAGCCAACCAGCGCCACATTCAGGGTAAACGGTGGGCAACTTTTAGTAGGAGGAGATTTAAACTTCATTGGTACGGTGAACCATGCCTCCCAATTGTTAGGAATAACAGTTACATCTGGTAGTTTTTCATTGCAGGGAGGTATCAACTGGCTGAACCAAAGTGGAACGGCATTAACTGCTATAGAGGTCATTTCAGTAAGTACCGGAACGCTCAATTTTGCATCCTCGATAAGCCTTCCGAAAGGTTCAGGCTCTATCAAAGTTTCAGGCGCCGGAACAATTAACTTTAATGGTACGGTTCAACCTTCACTCGACATAAATAGTGCTGGAACAGGAACCACGCTTGCAGTTTTTACAACTGTAGCGAACAGTAAAATTAATTTTAAGAAAGGTTTTAAAAATTCGAACTCAGCAACATTCACATTTGCATCCGGCTCAACTGTAAAATTCATTGAAACGAGTACTGTTAGCCCGGTTGCACAAATCAGGTTCGGGTATGTAATTATTGATGCAGGAGTAACTTTAACCACCACCGGACATCTGGCAGTTCAAAATACTTGGCAGAACCTGGGTGCTTTTGTACCTGGAAACTATACAGTAACCTTTAATGGAGGGTCTTCTACCTTACAAAGTGTTAGTCGGGCAGGAGGAGAAACATTTTACGGCTTGTCGTTAGCAACATCAAACGGCACCTTTACTGCCAACTGCAATATTAAGGTTACCGGAAGTCTGGCCTTGAGCGGTCACAATGTTAATCTTAATGGTTTTTCTTTGCAGCTTGGTGATGGTGCCAGTGCAGCGATTTCACGCACAAGAGGTGCAATTTATGGCGGAAATTTTTCACGCTATTGGCCAGCGAATACTGCTGTAACAAGTTCAGGGGGTGTTGCCTTGGGCTTATTTCCAGTTGGAACGGCAACGAGCTACAGACCACTGACAATTAACTCAACCGTAAGTCCTTCTACTGGTGGGCTGGTAACGGTTACACATACTCATGGCACAACCGTTACAGAAACATCAGTAGTAGATGGGGTTAACACCATTGAACGAATATCTGATCAACACTCTACTATAGCAGTATCTGGTGTATCCGGCGGTACTTATACACTCAACGTTTATTTTGCCGGGTTTAATACATTAGGTACCACGGCCGACCTTCGGCTCCTTACCAATACAGGAGGTAGCCCGGCAGTTTATGGCACCCATGTATCTACTTCGGGAACAGCTACAAGTCCGGTATGCAAACGTTCAGGCATGTCAATCAGTCAATTGGCAAATGTTTTCGTGGCAGGAACACGAAACAAAGCAGCTACCCCGATTATCGGTTATATATACTCCCGTACGGCGAATGGGAACTGGAATGACCCTGATGCTTGGTCACTCACGCCAGGTGGAGCAGGGGCAAGTTGTTCTTATGTACCATTAACCGGCAACTTTGCAGTAATTAGCAGCGGTCAGGTTATGAACGTTGGTATCAATACAACAGTTGATTACCTGACTGTTGAGAGTAACGGAGAAATAAACGGAACCGCCAACTTTTCAGTTACCAAGGAATTGATATTGCAAAACGGTGCAAAAATGCAGCCATCTTCAGGAGTTTGGGGAGCCTATGAATTCATCACAAACGGCACATCTTCCTATACAATCAATGCGCCATTTACTGTTGACAATCTATGTGATATAAGCACCGGCTCAACTATAAATTTAGGGGCCAACATGACTATTACCGGTGATTTAAATATCAACGGAGTACTTCAACTAAACAACAAAACACTTACTTTAAATGGAGCTGCAACACGAAGCATCAACGGCACCGGAACAATTGATGGGGCAGGGGGGCTGGTAAATGTTACCACTGCAAGTAAGACCATTCTGTCATCTGCCGACCTTACACTGAATGTTGATTTAACATTTGCGAATAATATCAAGCTAACAAACGAAGGGATAATCAGGTGTAATGGAAACATGCTTGGCTTGAACAGTGCTGCCGGATTAGTTAATACCACCGGGGCAAGTGTTAGTTTTGCAGCAGATGTTTTCAATACCGGTTCGTTAACTGCGACTGATCCTGATAACAATGTTTCTTATACCGGAAACTCCAGTCAGGTAGTCAAGGCTACTATATATGATAATTTGGTGATAACAGGTGCAGGTTTAAAGACAGTCGTTGCCAATTTTTCGGTCAATAACCGCATAAAGCTTGAAGCAGATGCCAGTTTGAATGCCGGAACGTATATAATTTCTGGTGCCGGAGACCTTGAAATGGCTTCAGGTGCATTGTTTCAAATGCAAAGAGGAAGTTCGGGAACATTTCCTGAGTTAACCGGAACATATCAGCTCAATGGGGGTACAATTAGTATAAATCAAACAGGGGGCACCGCAACGCTTCAAAGTGCTGATTATCATGACTTAACAATTACCGGCAGCAGGCCATTTTCGTTTGAAAATGTATCATCGCTGGTGAACCTGAATATTCTTTCTGGCGCATCAATGGTCAATCAGTCATTACTGCATATTGATAGCACATTGAATTATCAAAGTTCTGCCACAACTACGCTTACAGAAGATTTAGAAGTTTTTGAAATTATCCTGAATGCAGGTACCCTCAATGATGGAGGCAATACCATCAGCCTGTCGGGAGATTTTACAAAGAATGGAGGCAATTTTATAAGTTCAGGCATCGTGGAGTTTAGTGGGCACAGCAAGCAGTTTATAAATGGTACTTCAGAAACAACCTTTGACAGATTGCAAATAGATAATTCTAGTATGGGGGGTGTTGAACTTCAGACCGACATTCAGATTGCTGGCAAATTAGAGCTTGTTCAGGGAATTTTATATTCAAGCGCTGAAAACAATATTAGTGTATTAGATAATGCTGAGGCAGATGAAGGGAGTGCCGTAAGTTATGTAGATGGCCTTATGAAGAAAATAGGTGACGATTCATTTGTATTTCCAATTGGCGACAATGGCAAATGGGCCAGGGCTGCCATCAGTGCTCCTTCGGATGCAGCCACAGTGTTTACGGCTGAGTATAAGCGCCAGGAATATGCAAATGTGGTATCACTTGACGAGCCGCTTAAAAAAGTGAGCAAATTAGAGTACTGGATGCTGGATAGGGCTGTAACGACTTCTGCTGTTGAGGTTACACTGTATTGGCAGAATAATGCAGAAAGTGAAATCAATAATTGCCAAGACCTACAATTAGCCCACTGGAATGGTACAGTATGGGAAAAAATCCCGAACAGCAAAGGAGGCTCATGCAATGGTGCCGGATATATTACTAGTTCAGCGGCACTTACTGATTTCAGCCCATTTACTTTTGGTTCAGAAACAGTTTCCAACCAATACAATCCACTTCCGGTTGAATTACTTGAATTTACTGCATATCCACAAGGAAATGTTGTAAATGTCGCCTGGTCAACTGCTTCTGAAACCAATAACCGTTCTTTTATCATTGAGCGCTCTGAAGATGGCGTCAACTTTTCTAAAATTGGAAATGAAGTGCCAGGAGCCAACAACTCCTCAGTTTATAACTTCTATAAGACAATAGATGCTTCACCTATTGCCGGGACCACCTATTACCGGTTGGTGCAAACAGATTTTAATGGTAAACAGGAATATTTTGACCCTGTTGCCGTTTCATTTAACAATGAATTGAATGCTGAAGCGGGTCTGTTCACTGTATATCCCAACCCTTCTTCTTTTGAAGATTTAACTATTCAGGTGAGCTTAAAACTGCTATTCAGGAATATCCAGCTACGAATAATTGATTTTTCAGGCAATGTTGTTTTTAATGAAGATGCAATAATTCTCCCTACCCAAAAAACAAAACTGTCAGCTTATCTGAATGGCTTAAATGCAGGCCTTTATACCCTTCAGCTAAGTGCAGACGGCATAATTGAATGCAAAAGGTTTTTTGTTTCAAACTAGCTTCTCATTTACAGGCCGGCAGGC
>JAIBAI010000075.1 GCA_019695235.1 Bacteroidia bacterium
GTATAAACCAGCCTTCCGTCGCGACATTCAAGGGTGATGCGGTACCCAATATAAGCATCTCTTTTAGTTACATTGGTTTTAAAATTCCCCAATAACACAATTTTATATGCTTTCCGGTCCGATACCTGAATTACTTCTTTGGGGGCTTTGTAATTAAAATTAACCCACTCAAGGCTTTTCAGGTATGTAGAATCTTTGGTTTGACTACCCACTAATCCTACCCCAAAATAGGTGTATTTCCCGGTACTGCGGTCGAAAGTTATCTTCTGAGCAGAAGCACTAAATTGAATCAGCAACAAGGTGAGCAATAACATCAGTCGGCGCATCGTAAAATTTTTCTTACTTAAAGTGGCAAATACAAATAAAATCAAAAGTACCCAAAAAATGTAAGCCATATTGACTTAACCCATAACAGGTATTATTCAAACCGGAGTGCCTCAATAGGATCAAGCCTGGCGGCTTTCATGGCTGGGATAATTCCCGATAAAAGACCTACGATAAAACAAAGTACCGCTGAAACAATAATCCAAACCCAGGGCAACACAAGACCTAAATCGAATGACATAGACAAAATATTTCCTATCAGCACCCCGAAGAAGATTCCGGCAATACCACCAATTTGACATATCAGAATCGCTTCAATGAGAAATTGATTACGAATAGACGATGAACGTGCTCCAAGGGCCTTCCGTATCCCGATTTCGCGGATGCGTTCTGTTACAGAAACCAACATAATGTTCATTAAGCCAATCGCCGCACCAAGGAGGGTGATTATGGCAATAATTGTAGCCGCTATGCTTACATATTTGAGGTTATCTATCAGCATTACTGCAAGGCTGTCGCTCTTGGTAACTTCGAAATTATCCTGCTCTCTTACGTTTAAGCCCCTTACCACCCTAAAAAATCCAGTGGCCTCTTCAATGGCAGGATTTAACATTTCTGGGCTTCCGGCCAAAACATTTATCACATACGACATATCAGCCGGGGCAAATTGATGCCGCACATTCTTCAGAGGTAACAAGGCAATCTTATCACCACTAAAGCCAAAGCTTGAGCCTTTCTCTTTCATACTTCCTATGACTTTGTATTTAACAGGCCCCAATGATATCAGCTGGTCAACACATGACTTTTCGCCAAAAAAGCGGTTTTTCAGCTCATATCCTAAAATTACTACCTGACTTCCTGAAAGAAGCTCTTGTTGCGAAAAGCCTCTGCCTTCTTCTAATTCATACCCGGATGTTTGCATAAAATACTCATCCCCGCCGGTAATGATAATATTCGGGTTGCTTTTCTGTGAGCCATGCCGGGCAGTTGCATTCCAGGTCGCAGTGCAGCTAATTGATACCGCAGCAGGAAACCTGAATTCTCTCTTGAACCGTTCTGCTTGAAACCAGCTTATCGTTTCAAATGTCTTGCGCCTGCCTCCTCCCATCCGCATTCCTGAACCCCGGTTACGAATATTAAAAGTATTTGCCCCCATTGAAGTGAAATTACCCGTTATACCATCCTTCATCACATCAATTGCGGTGAGAATGCCTACCAATGCTCCAATACCTATTGCAATGATTAAAATCGTAAGCACCGCCCTGAGCATCTGTGAACGAATTGCCACAATGGCCATGCTGAGATTTTCTATAAACAAACCCAACTTCATGGCCACGAATTTATACATTCAGGGCTTGTCAACCATTGGTTTTGGTGGTTTAATACTTTGCACCTATTTTTGAAATTGTATGATTAACACCAAGCTTAACACAATTTCCGGGAAAATGTGGCCGCACATCCTGCTAAACACCCTCCTTTTACTTGCCTCTACATTGCTTTATGCAAAAAAAGAGCCCTCAATCAGCCGCATTGACCCTGCCTTTTGGTGGGCAGGGATGCATCGTGCTGAGCTTGAATTATTAGTATATCACCCAAATATTGCCAAAGCATCCGTTACAATCGAATATCCCGGAGTACAACTCATTCAAACTGAAATTACTGAAAATCCGGACTATATCTTTCTCCAACTGCATATTAGCAAAGAAGCATTGCCAGGAATATTCCCAATATACTTCCAGCGTGGCAAAGAAAATCTTCGCTACAACTTTGAACTCCGGAAACGCACAACAAACCAGTTCAAAACCAGGGGACTAACAAACGAAGATTTCATTTACCTGGCAATGCCTGACCGCTTTGCAAACGGCGATCAAGCCAATGATATAATAAAGGGCACTTTGGAAGCATCACTGAACAGAGATTCAATGTTTTGGCGGCATGGCGGCGATTTACAAGGCGTACGCAACAGGATTCCTTACCTGAAAGATCTTGGGGTAACTGCACTCTGGCTCACCCCGGTTCAGGAAAACAACCAGCCTAAAGTATCTTACCATGGCTATGCCATCACCGATCATTATCGGATAGACCCCCGATTTGGAACAAATGAACTGTATAAAACAATGGTGGATGAATTGCATCAACAACAGATGAAAATCATCATGGATATTGTACCCAATCATATCGGAAACAACCATTGGCTCTATAAGAACCTGCCGTCAAAAGACTGGGTGCATCAGTTTCCGGCATTTACCAAAACCAATTACAGGGCTCCGGCATTGATGGACCCTTATGCATCAAACTACGACAAAGACCTGATGCGTAATGGCTGGTTCGATGTACACATGCCCGACCTCAACCAGCAAAACCCCCATGTAGGACGTTATTTAACCCAGAACTATATCTGGTGGGCCGAATTTGCAGGAATAGATGGCTTCAGAATTGACACCTACCCCTACCCCGATCAGGAATATCTGGCCGATATGGTTCAGGCCATTAAAGAAGAGTTTCCGGATATAGGCATTTTTGCAGAAATATGGGACCATGGTGTGGCCATGCAA
Source organism: Bacteroidia bacterium (assembly GCA_019695235.1). GTDB lineage: Bacteria > Bacteroidota > Bacteroidia > M30B66 > M30B66 > JAIBAI01. The sequence continues at coordinate 2,880 of JAIBAI010000075.1, forward strand.
AGCTGGTTCAGTGGTGGCTTCAAAGCAAAAAACCTCGACTCATATCTGCCTTCTGTTCTTGACTTCCAATTGTACTTTGCAATAAACGATGCCCTTACCAAAGATTTCGGCTGGACAGATGGTACATCCCGCCTGTATTATACCCTGGCCCAGGATTTTCTCTATGAGCATGCTTTTAGCAATGTTACATTTTTAGACAATCATGACCAGAGCAGGTTTACTTCAATCGTTGGTGAGGATATCAGGAAATTCAAAACAGGCATCAATTGGCTAATGACCCTGCGTGGCACCCCACAATTGTATTATGGCACAGAAATCATGATGAAAAACTTTGCCGACCCTGACGGGAAAGTACGCAGTGATTTCCCGGGCGGCTGGGCAGCTGACTCTCTAAACAAATTTGAAAAATCCGGAAGGAATGCCATAGAAACTGAGGCCTTTAACCACCTCCGGAAACTTGCCCACTGGCGTAAAACAAATAAAGCCATTACAGAAGGCAAACTCATGCAATTTGTGCCAGAAAAGGGCTTGTATGTTTATTTCAGGTACCATCAGACACAAACCGTGATGGTAATTGCTAATTGCAGTAAGAACCCCAACCTTCTTGATGTGACCCGCTATAATGAACGTTTAGCCGGAAAACGCCACGCATACGATGTTATTTCAGGGGAAGAACTGCAACTTGAAAACCTACAATTAGCCCCCTGGCAATCACTGGTGTTAGAGATAAAATAACTTAACGCATCAGGTGCACCGACCCGGTACGGCTTGTCAGGCCACAGGCCTGCTTAATGCTGACTTTGTAGATGTAAACATCCTCCGGGACTGGTCTGCCATTTGCTGTACCATCCCAGCCTTTTTGAGCATCGTCGCTACTATACAGCAACTCACCCCATCGTGAAAACACTGATATTTTAAGGTTTACATCCCCCTGGATGTAAACCTTAAATTCTGGGTTTTCCTGATCTTCATTCGGACTAAATGAATTGGGGATATATACAGGGTTGTATTTCTTTGAATGGATTACAACAGGGTCAGAAAAAATTGCCGCTGCACAGCTGTTTATCCGGCAACGAAGCAACAAACCGTCAATAGATGCATCATTCTTTACCTGTAGCTGGCTATTCTGAACGCCTGAGAAGAAAACACCTTCCGGCAAATCAATAAATTCAGCATTCAAGGTGTCAAACAATTCCCATTGGAGGTCTTGCGCTAAGCCATTTAATCCAATTTGCACCTCAAGCACTTTGCTGCCACATCCTCCTGAAAGTACCGGCTGATGAATAATTTCCACCGGTTTCTTTACAAAAAGATCAAATGGCCCAGCCTCAGTTATGCCGCATTCATTGCTCAACTTAAGCCGAAAGCTGACCGGGGTTTCCCAGGCTGGTACCGGTTGCAGGTGCAATTTTGCTGAACCACTTCCTTGTGCCCATGCAACATCGCCAACAGCATGATATCCGGCACCGGTATCAAGCTCCCATTCAAATGCATCGCTATGCGCTGCCTGTACCTCAAAATTAGCCTCTTCGCCAGGGCAGACAGCTTCCGCCTGACTGAAAAAAGCAAGTACCAAGGGCAAAGATTTGACAGTTAGTTTTGCAGGTTCTGAAATAACATTCTGACCGCAACCACTTAAGCGAACCCTGAAAAGCCATTGATTCATATTGCCAGAGGTCGGATTTATTTTCAGTATTTTGGTATGAACGCCCTGATAAGTTGTGCTTTCTTCTATTGGGGTATAGCTGAGTCCGTTGTCGGTGCTCAATTCCCAGAAAATACCGGTACTAAGGTTAAGGTCGGTAGAAAAGCTGGTTTCATTGCCTGCACACACAACGATCTGGCTAACAGGTTGTCTTAAAATTTCGGGTATCGGGAACACTGACAGGCGCGCAGGAGCGGATACCAAGGGAGCACCACAGCGGCCTTCAATACGACAACGGTAAAGGGAATTGTCAAGGCCGGCACTTATCTGTATCAGCTTTAATGAGTTGGTATTTTCTCCATCATACGCGGGGCTGGCCGTGATATCCTCCCAGGTGTTTCCCTCATTAAGGCTTTGCTGCCATCTATATAAAACCTGCGTACCGGTTGCATTGATGCTAAAACCAGCATCCTGGCCAGTGCATGCACCTACATCTGCCGGTTGCCCTGTAAGTGCAAGGGCTGGCAAGACATTCACCTGCACCTCCGCGCTCGGAAGTCTGTTGGTGCATCCCCCGGTAATCAGGCAACGAAATGTACCTCCTTCAGTACCTGTTAATAGTAGCGTTTCGGTTTGCGTACCGGTAAAAGCCGCACCGTCAGTAAGGTCAACAAAGCCTCCCGCTCCTTGCCGCTGCCATTGAAATACATCGGCCCCGCTGGCGTTAATCTGTATGTTGCCGGCTTCACCCTGGCATAAGTCAAACCCTGCGGGTTGTTGAGTTACAGTAGCCGACCTGCTTACCTGAATAAATGCCTTATTGGTAAAGGCATCCTCATTGCAACCACTTACTTTGCAACGATATGCATTGACAGTAAATGCAGCAAGGGCCGGATTGATTGTAAGTACCGCCGTTTGGGTACCTGAATAAGGAGCGCCTGCGCTTAAATCTGTATAAGTATCACCAGCATCGGTACTGAGTTGCCATTGATAACTACTGATGGTACCAGTTGCCACGAAGGCAAACACAATATTTTCGCCCTCACAAAAAGGTTGGTCAACCGGATGTACAGTAATATTTGGCAATGGATTTACATTCAGCCGCGCTGCTGAAGATGACAGTGAACCGCATGCACCTGAAATCACACAGCGAAACATAGCCGCGGCAGGGGCTGCACCCGAAGGGCTTATTTTAAGTTGATTGGTGGTTTGACCTGTATATGGTAAACCGGCAGGTACATTCGTATAACTCAGACCGTTATCTGTACTGATTTGCCATTGATGTGCGCTGACTGTGCCAGATGTTTGCACACTCAATTGAGCGTTCAGATTTGCACAGCCTGCAAAATCGAGGGGTTGTGTAATAAATGTCGGCCCTGCCTGTACCGTTAAACTTACCTGGTTGCTGTACAAGTCGCCCTGACAACCACCACTTAGCAAACACCGAAAACTTATTACTCCACCCGAATTTCCAGCTGAATTGATTTTTAAAGAAGTAGTTCCACTGCCCTGATAATTTGCTCCATCAGCCAAATCAACAAAACCACTTCCTGAATTCATCTGCCATCGCAAGCCGGAATACCCATTTGCCGCAATGGTAAACTGAGCCGCTGCTCCTTCACAAACGGTTAAACTTGTCGGCTGCTGTAT
>JAIBAI010000038.1 GCA_019695235.1 Bacteroidia bacterium
GGGTCAACCAATACATGACCCTTGTAATTTGCGCTATTGAAAAAATCTTGTGCATTCACCAGGGCAGGACTGTTCAGCAAGCCTGGGAAACCAGGTACCCAGGTATAAACATGCCCAATCCACTGCCCTGTACCCTGTGCGTTTTCTGGCAAAGGGGGCAGGGGAACAATTGAAGGTGTGACTGTAATACCGGTTCCCGGACATTGATACACCTCGCTTGAGACGTAAGTACCCGAAGTGCGGATTTTCACTTTATAAGCACTTCCTGGCGGAGTTGCCAGTGGTATTGTAATTTCGATTAGTAACTCAGAAATATTCCCGCTCACTACATAAGGGCCATTTTGCCATGTTGAGCCACCATTGGTACTAAAACGATCGGCTTCTAAAACCTGCGTGCCGGAAACAAATGAACCAGACGCATTTGACAGCAAGGCCTGAATTCTCTGACCCACCGGAATATTTTGAATCTGAAAGATGCGTAAAACCGTAGTGCCTCCCTGACAAACTACCGGGCAGACATAAGGCATCGGTTCACTCCTAGAAATATACTGTGCATGTACCTGCATTGCTCCCCAGAGCAAGAATACCAACATGCATAGAATACGTTTCATGGCATTTTCAGGCCTTTTCTAATTCCTGAGATGATGGTTTATTTTTCAGGAAACGCAAAGATAATAAATGTTAATAAATATTTTGCAATATTAGTAATAGCCTGATTGTCTTTGCGTTACAAATTATCTCTTTGGCTAATGAAAGATGCAAAAGGAGAAACTGCAAAGTGGCGCCGCTTGTCCGTAAATTGAGAATGGGGTGCCAAATCCTGCGTTGGATAGATAGATTAGATACGCAAGGTGCCGTAGGAAGGTAGAGAATGGCAGAATTTCATGATGAGAATATCAACCTTTTCTCTTCAATAATTAACACTATAATGGTTATTATAGGAATTTAACAGGCGTATATAATACAATAATGTCACTTACAACACCGGCAGGAGCAACTTAGCAAAAAATTACGGTGTGAGCGCGGAGAACATCTTGCTGCTCGGGAGGCGGTTGAATTTCTGAATGATAGCAGGCTATATAACGAAAAAGCAGGTCTCTTCAGACCTGCTTTTTCATACTGAATCTACTGATTCTCAATGTGCCCAAGACGGGAATCGAACCCGTACTGCCGCAATGGCAACAGGATTTTAAGTCCTGCGTGTCTACCAGTTCCACCACCTGGGCAACGGGGGGCAAAGGTAATTTTTTATTGATTCAATAAAAGACCCCAATGAAAATCTATTCACTACATCAATCTTTCAAGGGTTTTATCGCAAGGGGGTGGCAATAAAATCTTTCAGTTCGACAACATAAATTGCATGGTTCTCAAGCCCTGCTTTCCGTTCTGCCCTCACAAACTCATAACAAGAACCCAAACCACAGGCCATTGGGAATTTCTCTATACAATGATAAAAATCTTTGCCATATCTGGCCGCCATTTGTGTGAAATAAAGCAACACGTCATATCCCTGAATGGCATAAGAACCCGGCTCTGTTTTGTATTCAGCCTTGTATTCTGAACGAAATTTCACCATTGAAGTTTGAGCAAATTCCGGGAAATAATTGCTTGCATAAGTAAAATTAAGTGCGTTCAAATGGTCGTAATCAATATTCTCAAAATTGTTCCACTCCTGAAGGCCTACTAACCTTATTCTTTTGTTCAGCGGAGTCGCACCTAATTTCGAAACCATCCCTATCACCTGCACCTGAACCGTGGAAGGAAAAAAGACAATGTTATCCTTTGATTCGTCAAGTGAATCACTAAGGTTTTGTGCAGTGGTATAAAGCAGTTCACGGTAATTTAACTTTGTGGTTTTACCCTTTAATACACTTGCAATATGGTTTGCTAATGCTTTGTCTTTTTCATTGGCGTTGCGAAGCAATGTGAATCTTGCATTCGGATTGCGTTCAACCATTTTGATACACAATTCACCTAATAAGGTATTCTGATCCGGGGTCAACTTCACTACATTATCGAACGCCTGTAAAATGGCATCACTTTGCACAAACGGACTGATTGCGGCTATTTTATTCTTCCGTGCAAACTCCGCCACCGGCTTAAAACCCGAACTATACAATGGCCCAATAATCAGGTCGGCATTTTTACAGGCGGGCGATTTCAATGATGCACTCAGTACAGCCGAGTCACTTCTTGCATCAAAAACGTGTACTTTGGCATTAATGCCTGCCTTTGCCAATGAATCAAGGGCTAATTTCGCACCACTGTAAAAGCCAAGTCCGATTTGTGACTTGGGGTTCAACCCATCCTCACGGCTAATGTAGAACGGCAGAAACAATACAACATTCAGTTCTCTTTTCTGTGAATCAGCACTTAACGCTGTGCATGAATACACTTCCTCTGCAAGTGGAATCCTTTTGGGCTCCTCAGCTTTTTTTACTACTGATTTCTCTTCAGCTTTGCCCTGCTTCTTAGCTTCTGTTTGCTTATCCTTTCCTTCCGGCTTTGCTGGCAAAAGCACAGGAATCCGTAGTATCATTCCTGTTTTCAGCCCATGTTCCAGCTCCTTGTTCCAAACCATAAGGGTATCCTGGGGCACGTTATACGTTTTTGAGATGCTGTAGAGCGTTTTGCCCTTTTCGACCTTTAGATAACGCACCTGGCGCCCATTCAATTGATACACTTTTGATGTATCAGTCTGCGCCGAAAGAGGGCTTGCCAATAAAAAGCCTATAAAAACTACAAAAGCTTTCATTCCCATTCGATAGTTGCCGGTGGTTTTGAACTGATGTCATATACCACCCGGTTCACTCCACGTACTCTATTAATAATTTCATTAGAGATTTTCGCAAGTAGTTCGTAGGGAAGGTGACAGAAATCAGCCGTCATTCCGTCATGTGATGTTACCGCACGGAGGCAAACCACATGCTCGTAGCTGCGTTCGTCGCCCATTACACCCACACTTTTTACCGGAAGGAAGATGGCTCCTGCCTGCCATACCCGCTCATATTCACCGCTGCTTTTCAGGTTCTCAATAAAGATGGCATCTGCCTCCTGCAAAATTGTTACTTTCTCTTTGGTGATGTCACCCAATATCCTGATTGCAAGACCAGGCCCGGGAAAGGGATGGCGATTCAGGATATGTGGGCTCAACGCAAGTGCATTCCCCACCAGCCTTACCTCGTCTTTAAACAATGAGCGCAGCGGCTCAACAACTTTCAGGTTCATCCGCTCCGGAAGCCCTCCTACATTGTGATGTGATTTTATAGTAGCCGATGGGCCTTTCACCGAAACCGACTCAATAACATCCGGATAAATAGTGCCCTGTGCCAACCATTTTACCCCACTGATTTTTTGCGCTTCTTCATCAAACACCTCAATGAAAGTACGTCCAATAATTTTGCGCTTTTCTTCCGGATCCTCTACTCCTTTTAATTCATGTAAAAACTTGCCGGATGCATTTACTCCGTGAATATTTAAACCCATCTCACGGTAATCATGCAACACCTGCTCAAACTCTCCTTTTCGCAAAAGCCCGTTATCAACAAAGATGCAATATAACTGGTCGCCGATAGCCTCATTGAGCAATAGTGCCGCAACGCTTGAATCAACTCCGCCACTCAAGCCAAGAACCACCCGATCTGTACCAATCGTTTTTTGCAGCGATTCAATAGAGCTTCCGATAAACGACTCAGGCGTCCAGCTTCCCTCACATCCACATATATCGTAAACAAAGTTTTTCAACAATTGCTTCCCGTCTGCCGAATGGGTTACTTCCGGATGAAACTGGATACCATAAACAGGCAACTGACTATGCTCAAATGCCGCCACCGGAATATCTACCGTTTCGGCAGTAACAATATAATCCGGAGGTACAGCCGCAATTGTGTCGCCATGCGACATCCACACCTGTGATTTCTCAGGTATATGGTTCAACAGGCGGCTCTTATGTACCGGATGAAGATACGAACGACCATACTCCCTTCGGTCTGACCGGTTTACCTGGCCACCAAGGCGCTCTGCAAAATATTGTGCTCCATAGCATACCCCTAAAACCGGAATTCGGCCCAATAAGTCATTTAAGTTTATCTCCGGCGCTCCACTTTCTTTCACCGAATGTGGACTTCCGGAAAGAATTACCCCCTTTACTTCTCTGGCTATTGCCGGAATATGGTTGTAAGGATGAATTTCACAGTACACCTTTAATTCGCGTACCCTTCTGGCTATCAGTTGTGTGTACTGAGAGCCGAAATCAATAATCAGAATCATTTCCTGCATGTGCAAATATAGTCTGATGGATTCAACTGAACACAAGACTTATACAAACTAGCGTCAGAATCAGTATTTTTGATGCCTTTTTATAATTTGCTATGGCCGGACATATTCGTTTTTTGCTTCTTTCGGTTTGTTTTTTGACCTTTTCAAACCTTTTGTGGTCACAAACCACTACTTCATGCTTTGAAATCGAAGGTATCTTAATTGATGCCTGCGGTAACGACGAAGGAAACAACGAAATGGTACGCTTTCTGGTCGGCCCCAACCCTCTACAAACTTCTCAACTTCAGGTTGAATGGGCTACCACCAATAACCCCTGGGGGGGCGTTTGTCAAACCAGCGCCACTGCCCAAAAAGTGGCACAGTTGAACAACAGTATTCAGGCTTGTGGCTTCCTCAAAGAACCCAGCGGTGGAATTCTTCCGGCAAATAGCAAGGTACTCTTAATCAGTGGATTTGATTTTGACCCCAGCTACAATTCTTTTGCCGGACTGGCCGATACTGTGTACATCATTTTCAATTGTGCCTCGCCCGGTTTTGGAAATTTCGCCAATGCCGGCTCAGGTACCCGAACCCTGAAAATGTCATTTACCAATCCTGCCAATTGCTCCGACCAGGTAAGCTACGATCGTTCGAAGTTAACCGGTGGCGACGGAGCGGCGGTATCATACACCTTTAACGGCACCGCCAGTTATTTCAACAATGGCTGCAGCGTACCTTTTACTCCCTTAAGTGCCGAATGGACCAGTCCGGGAGTGGTTTGTGCCCCCGTTGATCTGAGCAGCCATGTTACCGGAACTCCCGGTGGTGTATTCTCCGGCAATGGTATCAGCGGAAACACTTTTGACCCCGCTGGTTTAAGCGGAACTATCGAAATCACTTATACCGTTGGCAATAGCACCTGCTCGGTGAATGAAAAAAGGCAGGTTACCATCGCCGAATCCGGCAGCAGTGAATGGACAGCCCCTGCAAATATCTGCTCGGCTGCTTTGCCATTGAACCTCAACCAACTCATTACCGGCCAACAAGGAGGGATATGGTCAGGCAATGGTGTCAGCGATTCTTTGTTCAGCCCTTCAGGCCTCAGCGGTGCAGTCGAAATCACCTACACAATCGGTTCCGGCCAGTGTCAATCTCAAACCAAACACAGCGTAGAAGTTTTATCTTCACCAGTTGCACTGAACGAAATAAACGGCAGAAAAGAATATTGCAACGAAGAAATAAGTGCCCTCAGTACTAACCCTGACCAGGGTGCAGAAGTACGCTGGTACGCCGACAGCCAGCTAACTACTCTTTTACACACCGGCAGCTCATTTTTACCGCCAGGTACCGAAACAAGCACCTTTTATGTGGTACAGGTACTCAATAGCTGTGCCGGACCAGCAACTCAGGTAACTGTTACTTTCCATCCCGTTCCACCTAAGCCTGAAGTAAATGACACCACCTGGTTCTGTTCAGGTAATACGCTGCCTTTGCTGCAAGCCTCTGCATCCGGAAACATTTCATGGTATACTGACAGCACCCTAACCAACCTAAAAGGCCAGGGAACAACCTACCAGCCATTAGACACAAATACCCATGTGTATTATTTGACAAATTCTGTTGGGCCCTGTGTAAGCGCACCAGCCAAAGCATACTTATTAGAGGCTCCGGTAATAACGGCCTCAATCAGCCCCGAAGGCCCAGTTTACCTCTGTAACGCTGAGCCCGCTGTTCTTTCGTCTGCAAGCCCGACAGCCAATCTTTGGTCAATAGGCGACAGCACCAACAGCATTTCTGTAAGCACGCCCGGCATGTATTACCTTGAAGTACAAGGGTTTTGCGGCATAACAAAAGATTCTATCCTGGTCATTGACGGCACAACACATGCTGGTTTTGTTGCCAGTCCGGATTCTGGTATTGCACCTCTTCTTGTGACCATCAGCAACCAAAGTCAAAATGCATTTGTAATTGAATATAAGCTCAACGGCATACCTGTAGAACTTAACACCGAAAATACACTCAGCTTGTCGAAAGGTGGGATGAACACAATTACCCAAATAGTAACAAGTGAATCAGGATGTATTGACAGCGTCAGCACCCAGGTTTATGTCATCGAAAAGCTGAGTATTGAAATCCCCAATTCTTTTACGCCAAACGCTGATGGTTTTAACGACCAGTTTATCATCAAGAATACCGGAATAAATCTCCTTGAATGCAGTATTTTCAATCGTTGGGGGGCAAAAATCAAAGAACTCAAATCGCCAGGCGCTACATGGGATGGACTATACAACGGAAAGAGTGCTCCGGATGGGGTTTATTTCTATGTACTCAAAGCAACGGCTTTCAATGGAGAACAACTTGAGAAGAAGGGTTCAATTACGCTGATAAGATAACTTTCAGGCAACAAAAACAATACATTCAACTGACGGACCCTTTGGGCATTTTTTAATAAATTTGTATAAGTACGGGTTTCATGCGCGCTTTTCGTCTGTTTTTGTGTTTGTTAGCCGGAGTGGTAGGGCCTAAGGTTGTAATACATGCCCAAACCACCAGCAGTTGCTTCGAAATAGAGAGCATCTTAGTGGATGCCTGCGCCCCGGAGACGCCAACCAGAGAAGGCTTAAATGAAATGGTTCGGTTCTTAGTCGGGCCAAATTCACTCAATGTAAGTGACCTCAGCGTTACCTGGGCCACAGGCGCAAATGCCTGGCAGGGTATCTGCCGCAATGCAACTACTGCCTCAAAAGTAGCGCAACTCAATGCAAGTATCACTTCATGCGGACAAATACTTGAACCTCCGGGGGGTATTCTGCCTGCAAACAGCAAGGTTATTTTGGTAACCAGCGCTGATATGGATGTGGCATTTAATTCGTTTGCAGGCCTGCAAGAAACCATTTACATGATTTTTCAGTGTGGGGCAGAAACCAACGGGCACTTTGCCAATTACAATGCCAGCCCTGGTATTCGTACCCTCAGCATGCGTTTTCAGGCCGGATGTAACGACCAGGTAAGTTATGACCGTACCAAATTGATTGATCAGGATGGCAATGTTGGTGGGGGCCCACCCGGTGTGAATCTCGGTGATGGCGCTACCGTTAATTTTGCTTTTAATGGCACCGCCAGCTACGCCAACGATGGCTGCATGGCGCCCATTATTCCACTGAGTGCTGAATGGGATGTTCCGCCTGCGCTTTGTGCCGGAAGCCCTTCAATTGACCTGAATGATTTTCTTACCGGAACTGCCGGGGGGACCTGGTCAGGGAACGGGGTGAGTGGTTCTCAGTTCAACCCTTCTGGCCTCAATGGCAACATCAGTGTTACCTATAAAGTAGGCCCCCCGGGTTGTGAGGTACTCAAAACACAGGATATCTCTGTGTTGCCTCAGGCCAACGCCACATGGACCAACCCGGGGCCTTTGTGCAGCACTTCGGGGCTGGTGAATCTCAATGCTTTGGTTAGCGGAACCCCTGGTGGCACCTGGTCAGGAAGCGGAGTATCCGGTAGCCAATTCAACCCTGCTGGTCAGAATAGCCCTGCGGCAGTAACTTACACCGTTGGTACGGGCGGATGTGCAGCCACTCTTACCTTACAAATCACCATCACTGCCACGCTCAGCGCCGACTGGAATGCGCCCGGTGCTGTCTGCGACAACGCAGCAGCTTTAAATCTCAATGCGCTCATAACTGGCGCCCCAGGTGGCACCTGGTCTGGGAATGGGGTCAGCGGCAATACCTTTAGTCCAATTGGCCTCAGTGGTGCGATACAGCTTACCTACACGGTGGGTAGCGGTGCTTGCCAGACAAGCAAAACCCATCCAATCACCGTAAATCCCACCCCAGCGGCCCCTGGCCCGGTAACAGGCCGTACCAGTTATTGCAACGAGGCACCTGAAGCCTTGCAGGTGAATCCTCAGGCAGGCGCAACTGTTGAATGGTACAGTGATGCCTCACTTTCGACCCTGGCTGGCGCAGGAACTTCGTTTACGCCTCCGGCCGGAGTTAGTGCCACCTATTACGTTGTACAGGTGAAAAACGGCTGTAAAAGTGCGGCAACTGCGGTAAGTGTTTTATTTAATGCCGGGGCTGCGCCTCCTACCCTGCCCGATACAGTTCATTATTGCCAGGGAAGTGCCATCCCTGAAATTGTCGCAACAGGAACCACAGGAACCGTCATCTGGTACAACGACCAGAATCTGACAAATGAAATCTTCCGGGGCAACGCTTATACCCCCGCCGGAGCTCCACCGGCTGCCTTGTATGTTATTGCTGAATCAAATGGTTGTCGCAGCACAGCCACCGTTGTGCACTTTAAACAGGGCAGCGCTGTAAGCATCAAGATAAGTCCAACTGGCCCAATTACACTGTGTAAAAACGAAAGCGTTACACTTCAATCAAACCAGACAAGCGGCAATATTTGGTCAACAGGTTCCACCAGCCAAAATATAGTTGTTAGCCAGGCAGGCAATTACAAGGTACGCACAGAAGACTTTTGTGGCGCCTCAAGCGACAGCATAACGGTACTTTCTGAGGCGGCTATTGCAGGTTTCTCGCTAAATCCTCCGGGAGGCGCTCCTCCGATTGATATCAAGGTAACCGAAACAAGTCTGAATGCCACCCAAAGTACCTGGTTACTTGACGGGGTACCTATCAACCTTTCAGGCGAAAATTATCAATTACATTTTGACAAGGAAGGCTTGTATGTACTCACTCTCCGGGTAAGTAATGCAAGTGGTTGTACAGATACAATCAGCCGAACCATACGTGTGTATTCAGATTTTGTCTCTCTCTATATTCCCAATACATTTAGCCCGAATGGTGATGGCCACAATGATGTTTTCCGGATTTATTCTACCGGGCTTACAGAGGTAACGGTAAGCATCTTCAACCGTTGGGGCAATGAATTGTACCGCTACAAAGATCCGGAGGGCGGCTGGGATGGCTTTATTAATCAACAAGAGATTGAGGAAGGCATGTATGTATATCGGGTGCAGGCACGTGATATTATGGACAGAGGCATCAACCGAATTGGCAGAATTCTGCTAATCAAGTAATCCGTTCAGCAGCAACTTATGCTCATTTGAAGCAAACGAGCTCTTAGTTTCTGTTTCTCCTTGCTAAGCTGATTTTAATCATTTTTCAGTAGCGGCAAGTCTTTTAATTTTACATTGATAAATAATGCAACATGAGCACTCTGGATGAAAAATTAAAAGCGCAAGAATTGATTGACCCGGAAATGGTTCATGCTGCCTTTCAGTTTTGGTTTAGCGATAATGAACATATTCGTTCACCATTTCCCACATATATCCGGGAAAAACTACAAGCACTTGCAACACAAAAAATGTTGGATTGGGGGGCGCAAATCTCAGAGAAAGCGAAAAAAGAAATAAACGACGAAATTCTGGCAGAGAAGTTTGAAGAAATTATTTTTGAAATCGCCCTCAACCTGGTTCAAACAGATGATGAAAAGTTGACAATTCGTTATCCGTTCATTTTACGATTAGGCGATACAATTAAAGTAAAAGATGTACCTGAGGAAACAGCTTTAAGCAGGGTAAAAGAGCGCCAGTATGAAAAACGGGGAGATCAGGCATTTATGAAAGTAACTTTCGAAAATGCTACTTCAGGCGAGCACTGGAACACTGAGTTTGAACTTCCTGAATAAGAAATGTTCAATGCTGGTTAAATAGAGTAGCAAGCTATAATGCTAAGCATGGTTAATAACCGGCAATTTCAAAGGTATTTCTTCGACGTATTAATTTATACACCTCTATCCACCAAACCGAGGCAGCTGCCAAAAGAAATGCTATGAGCAGATGCTGTAAGTCAAGCCTTCCTAAATGAAAAAAATCGGCCAATGGCTGAACAAATAATATAGCAAATAACATTCCAAGTGTAAACAAACTGATTGCGGGCATCAAGCGGTTCCGGTACTTAAGCGTTTCTGCCAGGCTGTAATAAAACGAACGGTTTGAATAACTCAATAAAATATTGGCGAAAATCAGGGTTGTAAAAACCATTGCTCGTGTTGAGGCTTCATCAGCCCCCTGATGTACCATGATTTGATAACCCAAAAGAACGCCAACTGTAATAACTATGCCTTGAATGATGCTGAGTGATAGCTCCCGCCAGTTCAGAAAAGTTTCTGAAATATTTCTCGGACGCTGAAGCATTGTATTTTTCTCAATTGGTTCGTTCTCATAAACAATTGAGCATGTTGGCCCCATGATGAGCTCAAGAAAAATCACGTGAACCGGGGTAAATATTTTGGGGAAAATCCATCCAAAGAACAAGGGTAAGGCAACGGTTAAAATAATCGGAATGTGTATGGAAATTATATACTGAATTGCTTTTTTTAAGTTCGCATAAATCCTTCTACCTGCAGCAATACCCACAATAAGCTTTTCCAAATCATCATCAACAAGAACCAGGTCAGCCGCTTCTTTTTCAATTTCAGTGCCCTTATTTCCCATAGCGACCCCAATATGCGCGGCTTTCAGGGCAGGGCCATCGTTAACACCATCACCCAGCATGGCTACTATTTCACCGTTGTTTTTGAGTGAATTAACAACAGCCAGCTTCGCCTCAGGAAACATCCTTACAAACAAGATGGTATTTTTCACAGAAGTACTCAACTGCGTCGCCGGCATATTAATAACTTCTTCACCCGATACCACAGTTCCGACACTACTTATTCCTGCCTGCTTTGCAATTGCCTGGGTTGTTTCTGACTGATCACCTGTGATTACCTTGAGTTGAATTCCGGCTTGATGAATTTCATGAAATACTTTTGAAATACCCGCCTTTGGCGGGTCGTAAAATGCCAGTAATCCGATAAAATCAAACACAAATGCTTCTTGTGTTTGAGGAAAATCAACACCATCGAAATTAGCTTTTGACAAGCCCAGTACCCGATAACCTTTCAATGCAAATTGTTTTACCTGTTTTCTGATTTTGTTCTGCTCTTGAGTTGTGAGTCTGCTTGTTCGTAAAATCGCTTCCGGAGCACCTTTGGCAGCAATGATTCGTACATGCTGCGCATTTTCAAAAATATGGGTCATCATAGGTGGGCGCCCACCCAAAGGATACTCGTGTACCATCTGGAAAACGGCTCTTTTATCAATTTCTGAATAGCGTGTATATGCCTGGTGCAAAGCTTTTTCCATCGGGTCGAAAGGAACCGGCTCGCTACTCCACATTCCATATTCAAAAAGTTCAGCTAATGATGGGTCGTTAAACAGTGATGACTCATATATTGTATCAGAAGAATACAGATACACACTGCTCAATTGCATTGAGTTTTCAGTAATCGTGCCGGTTTTGTCTGTACAAATTACCGTTGTGCTTCCAAGTGTCTCAACCAAACTGCTTCGTTTCACAATAATCCCTTCCTGCATCAGCTTCCACGCACCCAAAGCCATAAAGGTGGTGAATGCAACCGGAATCTCTTCAGGCAACACACTCATTGCAATGGTAAGCCCTCCCAGTAAACTTGCTACCAGATTACCCGTTTGGTAAAAACTATAGCTCCAAACCATTAGAAAAACAATTCCTCCCCCAAACGACATCCATTTGATGAACTGTGAGATTTCTTTTTGAAGTGGTGATGGCCCGGCCTTTATCGAGTGCATTGAAGCTCCAATAGCCCCTATCCTGGTAGACAGTCCAACTTTTTCTACCTGAAACACCGCTAAGCCGGTTAGTGCTACAGTACCGCTATAGACCCGCCTGTCAGCTGAATCCTTGTCTTTAAATACCGAAAGGCTCTCTCCGGTTAATGAAGCCTCATTTACAGAAAAATCATTGCTGTGCACAATAAACCCATCCGCATTGATTAAGTTTCCTTCTGAAACAATGCATAAATCTCCCACTACTATCTCCTCTGTTTCAATTCTTATGATTGCAGAACCTCTAACAACGGTACTGAGTGGCGCATTGAGTTTTTCAATTGCCCTGAGTGCTTTGCGGCTACGCGTGTCCTGATAAATTGCAATCCCTGATATTATTACAATAGCACCCAACATAAAAAATCCTTCAGCACGTTCACCAAGCACAAAGTAAATTATGGTCACAGCAATAAGCAATAGAAGCATAGGTTCGGCAAGAACCTCTCTAATAAGAGACAACCAGGTGTTTTTTTCTTTTGTTTCAAAGCGATTGAATCCATGCTCCTTACGTGAATGATTAACTTCTTCATCATTTAAGCCGACAAATTCTATTGGGATGTTATAGGGCATAAACAAAATCCTTTGATGAAACCTTCACACGAGCAGCTCTAATGTTAATCTGATAAATTTACATACAAATTACTTTATTAGTCTTCTTCTTATGCTGCAACCCTAAGTTCGCGTTGAAGATAGGGGTATTTGTCTGTGCTATCTTTCTTTTTAGAACAATTAAAATTCAATGAAATTCAATTGTTTAGAATCATTCTAAATAGTAGTTTTGCACAAACACAATTACAATGGAAACAGATATCGCAAAGGCTCAGGGGCACTGGGTATTAGCTAAAATGGGGAAAAAGGTGCTGCGGCCCGGTGGGCGTGAGTTGACCAAAAAACTGATAGAAGCTTTACATATTAACCAAAAGGATGATTTGGTTGAATTCGCTCCCGGATTAGGTTTCACGGCTTCAATGGCACTTGAGAAACATCCCGGGACCTATACCGGTATTGATGCCAATGAAGATGCTGTAAAGCATTTAAGAAAGACTATTTCAGGACAAAATCATAAGATAATTCTTGGGAATGCTGCACAGACACCCCTTGATAGTAACTCTGTAACAAAAGTGTATGGTGAAGCAATGTTGACCATGCATGCAGACCATCGAAAAAGCGAAATTATCCGTGAGGCATACCGGATTTTAAAGCCCGGTGGACTTTATGCAATTCACGAACTGGGATTAACCCCAAACTACCTGGCAGATGATTTGAAGGCAGATATCCAGAAAGACCTTGCCATGTCAATACGTGTAAATGCACGACCTCTTACTCCTGATGAGTGGAAAAGGATTTTAACTTCAGAAGGATTTGAAATTCAATATGTTGCAACCAATCAAATGTATCTTCTTGAGCCGATGCGTATGATTGAGGATGAAGGGATGCTACGTACACTAAAAATCGGTTTATATATTCTTCGCAACGGTGCTGCCAGAAAACGTGTACTTGAGATGTACCATGTGTTTCGGAAACATGCAGCCCACATGAACGCGATCGTATTAGTGGGCAAGAAAATATGAAGAAGAAACGCAGAAGGCTACATTTTGTAGCCTTCTGAAAACCAAGCTTTTTTACTTGTTTATTTTATGTGTACCCGGAGCCGGGGTCGAACCGGCACAGCCTTGCAGCTACTGGTGTTTGAGACCAGCGCGTCTACCGATTCCGCCATCCGGGCATTAATCGGGCTGCAAATGTAGTGAACCTTATTCCGAATTTCAAAGCCAAAATTCAGGGCTGTTTAAAAGAATTCCTGAGGTTCTGAATCACCTTAAACGCCAATGCGAAATGGTCGGTGGTATGGGTGAAATTGTCTTTAGTCATCTGAATTGTGTCACCCTGTGAACAAAACAAATCATTTACTTCCAGGCCTATATCGAGGTACACTTCCTCGCCTCCTTTTGCCTGAATTTGTAATGAATTGATTTGCCGGTATCCATATAATGCATTCGTGCCTGAATGATAAAACCACGGCAATAATGGTGCTTTATCCTGAGAAACACTGGTATCTATCTTACCTTCTATACGCAAAAACACATATCCGGTAGTGTTGGTCCAGTACATATCATTCTGTAAACTCAATGGGTGCCCGGGCGGATAAACCGTAGGATCAAAATCCGGAGCACCAATACCATTAAGTTCGGCAGGAACACCAACAGCAAACCGAATGCTATTGTATGTGCCGGATGGTATTTCCATCTGAAATTCATTTTTCTGCTCAGGGAGATTGATCAAGGCAAGCTGCTTTTGCCCAATCTGTAGTGAATTACTACGAAGGCTTATATCGGATAGGTAAAACCTAAAATCTTCTACTGTCATGCGTAGACCTTCCGGCCCGGTAAAAACTTTGTTCACCTGAAATGGCTCACCATTCATCGTAGCATTTATGCGCACATGAAGCTTCGCCATATCAAGCGATGGGTCTTTCTTACAGGATGGGGTAATGCAAGCTGTTAATGCAAAAACGATGAAAAAATTTATTAACTTCATTGGTACCTTATGCCTATTTTCTTGTAAATAAAATGCAAGAGCCATATCGGGCCAATCAATAGAAACGTCAAATCTGTCAGGAACGAAGGTTTTTTTCCTTCAACCTTGTGCCCGATAAACTGGCCAATCCAGGCAACAATAAAAACCAACAAAGCCAGCCCCCATAATGGAAGCAACCCTGACTCATCTAATACCTTCTCGACAAAAGAAATCAAATAAATAAACCCATAGCAAATAAGCAGCATCCCTACTGCCAGCGGGGGTGCCAGAAACATATACCAGCCCAAAGCCCCCATCAAAGCAATATACATCCAGTTCAGACCAGGCTCAATGAATACTTCCGGCACCGGAATACTCCAAAGTAATGCCATGACACTCCAGAAAATCAATGGCACACAAACCCAGTGAATCGCCTTATTTGTCTGGTTTTG
This sequence comes from Bacteroidia bacterium, assembly GCA_019695235.1. Classification (GTDB taxonomy): domain Bacteria; phylum Bacteroidota; class Bacteroidia; order M30B66; family M30B66; genus JAIBAI01. The sequence continues at coordinate 14,890 of JAIBAI010000038.1, forward strand.
ATGGCTTTCAGCATACTGGCTAAACCATTCGTCAATTGTCTTCATTGCCCTGTTTTTACGACCTGAAATTTATTAAAAATTTACATACATTTGCGCCCGTTCGCGGGATGTGGCTCAGCCCGGTTAGAGTGCTCGTCTGGGGGGCGAGAGGTCGCGGGTTCAAATCCCGCCATCCCGACAATCAAAAAATCCCGCCTGAAAGGTGGGATTTTTCTTTCCAGCGTACCCAAGCACCAAAGGTGGTTAAAGGTACGCTGGAAAGAAAAAGCCGCCCTCCGTAGGAGGAAGGATTTTTTGATTGTCAAACCCACTACCGGGATCACGCAAGTAATCCCGTTTAGCACCAAAGGTGGTTAAAGGTACGCTGGAAAGAAAAAGCCGCCCTCCGTAGGAGGAAGGATTTTCACAACAGATTGCCTGAGTTTTTCGCAATCATTTTACTTTTGTGCTCAATTATAAAACTGATATATGGGTCGTGCATTTGAATTCCGCCGGGCGCGCAAAGAAAAGCGCTGGAGCAAAATGGCAAAGGATTTTGTAAAAATGGGGAAACAGCTTTCAATGGCTGTAAAACAGGGGGGGCCTGACCCGGAAACCAACGCTATTTTAAGGGTAGTAATTCAGAATTGCAAAGCCCTCAATATGCCTAAAGACAATATTGAAAGCGCCATTAAAAGGGCAAGCTCAAAAGACGCAAAAGACCTCGACGAAGTAGTATATGAAGGTTATGGCCCGCACGGGGTTGCAGTACTGGTTGAAACAGCCACCGACAATACCACCCGAACCGTTGCCAATGTGAGAATGCACTTTAACCGTGCGGGGGGAACTTTAGGCAAAACTGGTTCGCTTGATTTTATATTCGAACGAAAAGCTGTTTTTAAACTCGAACCCCAGGATTTAAATATTGAAGAGCTTGAACTGGATTTGATTGACTTCGGGCTCGAAGAAATTTTCGAAGACGACGGTGCCGTTTTCATTTACACCTCCTTCAAAGATTTTGGCGGCATGCATCATGAGCTCGAGAAACGAAAACTCCCAATTATCAGCTCAGAACTTATCCGAATTCCGCATACAAGTGTTGAATTAAACGCCGAACAGGAGGAAGAACTCAATCGTCTGATAGAAAAACTCGAAGAAGACGAAGACGTGCAACAGGTTTTCTCAAACATAAAATAATTTGTTGCGCATTATGTGAAGGGGAAAAACTTTATATTCGTTCCCCTATGGCATATACTTATTACAATTGTACCGTCACAGAAGTTCTTGACGAAACCCCTGGTGTTAAACGGTTCTTTATCCGGTATCCTGACGAAGTAGCGCTTCGGTTTAAACCCGGGCAGTTCATCATGCTTGATCTGCCAATTAACAGTAAAATAACCAACCGAAGTTATTCTATCGCATCTGCACCGGGAACAGACAATATGCTTGAACTGCTTATTGTATTAAACCCTCAGGGGCTGGGCACTCCCTATTTGTTTGATCATATTAAAGGCGGCTCAGCTATCAAAGCTACCTTGCCAATTGGCAAATTCTCCCTGCCGGAAACTATTGACCGCGACATCATGTTTATCTGCACAGGTACTGGTGTCGCCCCTTTCAGGTCTATGATTTTCGATATCATCCGGAATAAAAAACCGTATACTAAGCTTAGTCTGGTGATGGGTGTACGCCATGAAAGTGATTTAATGTACCGAAAAGAATTTGAAGAGTTGGCTAAACAAGTTAGCGGGTTTGAGTATATACCGGTGCTTTCAAGGGCTACACCTGATACCTGGTCGGGGCGCATAGGCTATGTACATCAAATCTACCGTGAACGGTACAACGAACCTACCAACACCTTATTTTACCTCTGCGGCTGGACGGCTATGCTAAAAGAAGCCCGTGAAAGCCTCCAGCAAATTGTGCTTGACCGCAAACAGATAAAATTTGAATCTTACGATTAAGTACCTCAATGGCGCTGTGTTCCTGTGAACCAATGCCATCAACTTGTTTTGATTCCAGGCAAATCCAAACGACGAAAAGCTGTTCGTTTAACCGGCATGCTCCTGTACATTTGCAGGTATGAATTTTAAGCGTCTCTTCCGTTGCGGGCTCAGCCTGGTTTTCTCTTTCATTCTCCTGAATAACTCGTCAGCACAACAGGCACGTCCAAAACTTGCTATTGGTATTGTTGTTGACCAGATGCGAAACGATTATATCGAACGATACTGGGAGCGCTTCGGTGAAGGTGGCTTTAAAAAACTGGTACAGAACGGATACCGTTTTTATGATGCACATTATACCTATGTGCCAACCTATACCGCCCCCGGACATGCTACTGTTTATACCGGCACAACCCCTGCTGTACATGGCATTGTGGCTAATGATTGGTATGACCGCTTGTCGGGCCGGCAAGTCTATTGTGCAGGAGACTCCACCGTGCGTTCAGTAGGTGCCCCTCCAAATCAACAAGGCCAAATGTCGCCCAGAAATATGCTGGCCGCAACGGTAGGTGATGAGTTGCGCAATTTCTTCAAAGACAAATCGAAAGTTATCGGAATTGCACTCAAGGACAGGGGCGCTATTCTTCCGGCAGGACACACAGCAAATGCCGCTTATTGGTTCGATGGCGATAGTGGCTTTTGGATTAGCAGTACCTATTATATGAATGACCTTCCGGCATGGCTAAAGAAATACAACGACAGAAAATTACCCGCCGACTTTCTTTCAAAACCCTGGAACACCCTCTATCCGATTGAAACATACACCAAGAGCCTTCCGGATGAAAACCCCTGGGAAAATCCATTTAAAGGCAAAGACAAGGCAGTGTTTCCCTATGATTTAAAACAACTGAGCACCAAAAATGGCGGACTGAATATTCTAAGAAGCAGCCCCTGGGGGAATACCCTTACGGCTGATTTAGCCAAACAGGCAATTGAAAATGAAGGCCTGGGAGCCGACAATTACCCTGACCTGCTTTGTGTTAGTTTCTCATCCACAGATTACGTTGGCCATCAGTTTGGGCCGGATGCAATTGAAACTGAAGACATTTATCTCAGACTCGACCAGGATTTGGCCGATTTGCTCAGATTCGCTGAAGAAAAAGTTGGCAAAGAAAATCTTGTTGTATTCCTCACTGCCGACCACGGTGGCGCTACTACTCCCTCCTATTTACAAAGCAGGAAACTCAATGCCGGATACCTTGAATCAAAAGCAATGATTGATTCTGCAAAAGCATGGCTCAAGGAGAAATACAGCGCTACAAATTGGATTCTCAACTGGAACAACGACCAGATTTACCTTGACGAAGCAGCTATTCTGGCCCAGACACAACAGCTTGATGATGTTGAACAATTCCTCTGCCGGAAATTAGCAAGGCTTCCCGGCGTCAGGACAGCTATTGCTTCAACAGAAATTAGAAAGTTTGAATGTCTCAGTCAACCAGCCAGCTTTGTTCAAAAGGCGTGGTACGCCAAACGAAGTGGAAACATTCACATAGTACAAGACCCTTCGCGCATGGAATATTCAAAGAAAGGAACAACGCATGGTTCTTCTTATAGCTACGACACAAGAGTTCCGGTACTTTGGTATGGTATGCAGCTCAATCAGGGTGTTTCAACAGAAAGAATCGCAATTGAAGACATTGCCCCAACTCTTTCTTTTCTCTTGGGCATACCCATGCCCAACGCTGCATCTGGTAAAATCCTGCCCATCCCTCAGCAAACGAAATGAAACCACAAATTACCTATAACATAAGACCAGGTGCCTCGTCAAGCCGGCTCATACATATTGAACTTACCATCGAAAACAACCAATCGAAAGTACTGGAAGTCTGTTTGCCAAAATGGAGACCCGGAAGGTATGAACTGGGGAACTTTGCTAGGAACATTTACCAGTTCAGCACCCGGGATGCCCTAACAGGAAAAGAACTAAGCTGCCAGAAGCAGTCAAGCCACCAATGGTTCATTCAAACCGAAGGAGCCAGTACCATACGCATCATTTACAGCTATTACGCCGCTGAATTAAATGCGGGCTCTACCTTTCTTGACAATAGCCAGCTTTATATTAATCCTGTTAATTGTTGCCTATACCTTCCCGGACGTACCCATGAACCATGCCTGCTTCATCTTGACATCCCCGCAGCCTGGCTGGTAGCTACTGCACTTCCGCCGGCAGGCCAAGCGCAAACTCTCCTGGCCGACTCATTCGACACCCTTGCCGACTCCCCCCTGATTGCCTCTGAAAACCTTCAATACAAACAATTTGAACTAAACAGTCACACATTCTTTATCTGGTTCTGTGGCGATGTAAATCCTAATTGGGAACAACTACTTGTTGACTTCCGGAAGTTCTGTGAGGTGCAGCTTCACATGATGGGCCCTTTGCCCCTGAGCACCTACCATTTTTTATTTCAGATAACGCCTCATCCATTTTACCATGGTGTAGAACACCTTGCCAGCACCGTATGTGCACTTGGTCCAGGATACAAACTGTTTAAACCCGCTCTTTACCGTGAACTTCTAGGGGTGAGTTCGCATGAATTGTTCCATGCCTGGAATATCAAATATATCCGCCCTCTGGAAATGTACCCGTATGACTACAGCAAAGAGAACTACAGTCGGATGGGATGGGTGTACGAAGGCATTACCACTTATTATGGCGATCAATTCCTGATTCGTGCAGGCGTGTTCTCGGAAACCGATTTTCTAGATACCCTGAACGATAAACTAAGAAAACATTTTACTTCTTATGGCCGTTTCAACCAGGCTGTTGCCGAAGCTTCTTTCGACACCTGGCTTGATGGTTATGTTACCGGTATTCCACACCGAAAAACTTCTATTTATACCGAAGGTAGTCTGGTAGCTTTTATTTTCGACCAGATGATTCGTGAGGCAACCAATGACCAATGCTCCCTTGATGATTTCATGCGTGGTTTATTAATGGTAGCCAAAGACCAAAAGGGGTACAGCCGCAGCGAGCTCATCGCACTCCTGTCAGACCTTTGCCAGCAAAATATAGAAGAAACCTATAGGGTATTGGTTGAAACGGCAAGCGACCTCGAACCATTACTGCGTAAATACGGGCAAAGATTAGGCCTCCAACTCCAAATCGAAAAACCATACAGCCCCGTTGAGCACCAGTTGGGGTTCTTGTTGCTTGAAGGAAGCCAGGAGCAAGTGAAACTCGTTGCTCCCGATTCACCAGCTGAAAAGGCTGGCCTTGCAGCTGGTGACCAAATTATTGCCATTAACGGTTGGCGCAACCGCCAACAATTAACGAGTTACAACAACGTACCGTCACCATTGCAATTGCATGTGTTTTCGGGTGAAGTGCTGCGAACATTGAATATTAATACCTCACAAAACCAACCAATGTTCTTCCTGTCACGTAGATTCTGTTTCATGCCTGAACCAGAAAATGCTTGCAAACAAGCCTGGAAAAGCTGGACAGGTACGACCTATCCTAAAATTTGATTATTTGGTGATTTTGAAATACTTCGCATATTCAAAAAATTCGTCCTTGGTTAGTTCCAAGTTTCCTTTTCCATCACCAAAGTTGATGTAACCGTAATACTTCAGACTATAACCCTGTATGGCAGCGCCATAAGCTCTGAGAATGACATCTTCATCTTTTAAGCGGAAGTTCGCCTGTACCTCTGCAATTTTTTCCTTAACCCTTTGGGCAACAGGCTTGTCGCGGTCAAGACGTTCTTTCTCAAGACGCGCTTTTCGCTCCTGTTCAGCCCGCTCAAGCGCTTCCTGTTTTGCTTTGGCCTCCGCTTCTGCTTTTAGCTTTGCCTCTGCTTCAATGCGTTTCTTCTCGGCGGCTGCGCGCTCTTCGATCTCCTTTAATCGTTTCGCTTCAGCTTCAACCCTCAATTTCTCCTCGGCGGCAATTCTTGCCTTCTCTTCGGCAGCCCTTTGCTCAATTTCGCGTAATCGCTTCGCTTCGGCCTCAACTCTTAATTTCTCTTCGGCAGCAATCCTTGCCTTCTCTTCTGCGGCCAACCGGGCTTTTTCTACCCGTTCTTTTTCTTCTGCTTCACGTCTAAGTTTAGCCTCGACTTCCTGTTTTGCTTTGGCTTCTGCGGCTAACCTTGCCTGTTCTAAACGTTCTTTCTCAGCCTTTTCTCTAGCCAAGGCTTCCTCTTGTGCACGCTTCTCCCGCTCCAGCGCCAGACGTTTCAATTCCTCTTGACGGCGTACCTCAGCCGCTGCACGTTCAACACGCTCTAGGGAGTCAATTCTGGCTTTCTCTGCAATGGCACGTTGTTCTGCCAGTTTACGTTCTTCTAGTTCTTTCTCCTTTCGCAACTGCTCCTCCATTGCACGCTGTTCACGCACCTTGGCAATTGAATCCCGTCGTGCGAGTTCTGCAGCTTCACGTGCAAGTCGTAATTTCTCTTCCTGCTCAAGCCGTGCTCTTTCTTTGGCCTCTTTTTCTGCCCTGGCTTTTGCTTCTGCCTCCAGTCGCGCTTTTTCAGCTGCTTCTTTCGCTAGCCGGTCCCGCTCCAATGCTGCTAAACGCTCTTTTTCACGCTGTTCACGCTCTAACCGAATTTGCTCCTCCTTCGCCAAAGCCTCCTGACGCTGACGCTCTTTAGCTGCTAAGCGTTCTTTTTCTTTTTGCTCCTTCTCAAGCCTAGCCTGCTCCTCCTTCGCCAATGCCGCCAAACGTGCCTTTTCAAGTGCATCTAAACGCTCTTTCTCAAGACGTTCACGCTCCAAACGTGCCTGCTCTTCTTTGGCCTGTGCTTCAAGTTTTGCCTTTTCGAGTGCGGCTAAACGCTCTTTCTCAAGACGTTCACGTTCCAAACGTGCCTGCTCTTCTTTGGCTTGTGCTTCAAGTTTTGCCTTTTCGAGTGCTGCTAAACGCTCTTTCTCAAGACGTTCACGCTCCAAACGTGCCTGCTCTTCCCTAGCCTGTGCTTCGAGTTTTGCTTTTTCAATGGCCTCCAGACGTTCTTTCTCCTTGCGCTCCCGCTCAAGACGTGCTTGTTCTTCCCTTTCAAGTGCTGCCAAACGTGCCTTTTCTTCCTCCAGCTTTCTTAGACGCAACGCCTCTTGCCTGGCTTGTTCCTCCGCCAATGCTTTTGCTTTTGCTTCCTCCTCCCTGCGCAGCTTATCAGCCGCCTCCTGCGCGGCTTTAGCCGCCATCGCCTTAGCAAGTGAGTCCTGCCGCGCCTTTTCGGCAGCAGCTTTGGCTGCAGCTTCTTCTTCTCGCTTCTTCGCAAGCTCAAGCTCTTTTTCTTTGTTCATCATATTGCGGTATTCCCGCATCTGGCGCGCAGTTGACGACAAATAGCTCTCACGTAAATCAAAATTATTCGACGACATATTAAATGCCACCTCATGTTCAATGGTAAACTTCCGCTTGTCAATCTCGCTTTTCAAATCCAGGTTGAGCTCGTAATATGGAAAACCCTCCAGGTAGCGGTCTCTGGGTGAATAGGTATTGAAAAATACTTTTTGTGAAACGTAGCCTGGTTTTGAAAAAAGAAACTCATAATGCTGATTCAAGCCCAATCGAAGTTCATAAGTGCCATTCTGTGGGTCAAATTGCAAATACTCCTGCACCCCGTTAATGGTTAAAGCAACATTCGCAGATGAACCAGGATTCCGCCCTTCAACTGATAGCTTGCCCTCGAAAATAATATAATCTCTGACAATCTGCGCAACTGCCACCTGCCCCAGAAATAAGCACCCAAACAATATCCAACTACGTAAAAGCATTAGCAAATGATACTATTAATTTCCTGCCAGAATAAAAACCGAAATATCCATTCAGGCAAATACAGGTGATTTTCAATTATTGATGAACTTCGCATTACAGATGCAAAAAATACATATTAAACTGCTTCAATGAGTGCAGGTGAATATATAAATTATTCTACAATGCATATTTTTTGCAAAAATAAGCAATAAATCTTACATCATAGCAATTTTAAGGCCATTTCAGAAATGGTCTTTCCTATTGAAAGTGAGGATGTTGCAGCAGGAGACGGTGCATTTAGAACATGTATCACTGATTTTTTTTCCAAAAACATAAAATCATCTATCAAACCACCTGTCCGGTCACAAGCTTGTGCGCGTACACCAGCACCTGCAGGTATCAGGTCATCTTCTTGTACTTCCGGAATTAGCCGTTGTAATGCCTTGGTGAATGCCTTTTTTGAAAAAGAACGGTAGAACTCACCCGCACCGGTTCTCCAATATTTACCCGCCACCTTCCGAAAACCAGGCCAGGCAAGCGACTCCACGAATTCATCTAACTGAAACGAGCTTCGCTGATACCCTTCTCTTTTGAAAGCAAATACCGCATTCGGACCAGCCTCAACGCCACCTGAAATCATCCGGGTAAAATGCACCCCAAGAAATGGAAATGCCGGATCGGGTACCGGATAAATCAAATGTTTTACCAAGCTTTGCCGCTCCGGCTTTAACATGTAATACTCACCCCTGAAAGGGATTATGCGCACATTAACGTCACGGTCGGTCATACCCGCTACCTTGTCGGAGTATAAACCTGCACAGTTTATTGCAAGCTTACCTTCAAATGATAGATTTCCGGCCTGCACCTTTACCCCCGTCGCTTGCTCGCTTATTCCGGTTACCTTGGTACTTAAACGAATCTCTGCACCATTTTTACGTAATAGTTCACCAAGCTTGGCTGCCACTGCCTTGTAGTCAATAATGCCTGTATAGGGTACCCTAATAGCTTTAATACCATTGCAATGCGGCTCGATTTCTCTAAGTTCTTCCTTGCTAATCATACTGATTTTGTCGAGCCCGTTCTCAATGCCTCGCTTGTAAAGCATATCTAACTGCGGAAGTTCTGCTTCTGAGGTAGCTACAATCACCTTACCGCACAGGTCATATGGTATTTTCCATGCATCGGCAAATTCAAGCAACATCCGGTAACCACCTATGCAGTTGCTTGCTTTTAGGCTGCCTGGCTTATAATAAATTCCTGAGTGAATTACCCCGCTGTTATGTCCGGTCTGGTGGGCGGCCAGATGGTCTTCTTTTTCGATAATCAACAGCTTAAGTGCGGGGTTTTGCTTACTCATCTGGTAAGCCGTGGCAAGGCCTACAATGCCCCCGCCGATAATTATACCATCATAATTCATGGCTGCAAAAGTACGCAGGCTGAGTTAATGAAAAAATATTTACGGAAACTGATAACGTGCTACGCACCAAGTAAGGAGTTGCTCAGCCTCACTGTCCATCAGCCGATTCACAGCTTTAATCAACTCTTTCTTAAAAAGCGCTGGGTCAAAGCTTACACTCTCTAAAATTACTTTGCTGTATTCCAACATTGATAAGCCCATAATACAAACATTTAAACCGTGACGTCTCTTGTCTTGGCCTAACTGAAGGCCATAACTCAAAAGATTAGGTAGTTGTTTGTCTTATAGTAACTGCTTTTGTTGGTTATTGGTGAAGATCCATCATGATATCCTTGTAATACCTGAAACGCACTTTACGTGGCACTAAACAAGGGTGAAAACGTAAATCTATATACTCTTTTACTCTTCTACGCAAATCTTGTCTTGATGTTGCGCTTATCCGGATATTTTCTCCTACCGCTCTTGCAATTAGCTCAAACTCTGATTTTTCACGTACCATGAAAATCAGTTTCTTATGGGTAGGCTGTTGCGCCCAGTTGTATATCAACTTCCAATGCATCGCGGCACCCAGCACAACAAATAAATGGAATATTTCATGGTGCCCGGTAATTCCGGGGAAGGGCCCATCTATGCGCATAAAATCAATGAACGCACCTACTGTATATGCTACTCCGCCATACAATGCCAGTGATATCCGCTGAAAACCATATAGCTTCCAGGCATGTATCATCGAAATAATTGCCGACCAACCCATAGAAATAAATATTGTCAGGGTAAGCCATTCAGGCATGTTATCAATAAGTATTATGGTAAGCAGCAAACCCACGATGGCTACAAACCATAAGAACAACAAAACACCCCAACGACGCCAACCTCTGAAAAATATTATATGTATGGGGGTAGCTGTTCCGGCTATCATTGTGTAAATGGCAGCATAATCGAGTCGCCTGAAAACCTGTCGGCCAAAACCCGGCTCAAGTGCATGATAAATACCGCTCATCGAGAACATGAACAGAAAACATATCATGAACACCACCAGCGAGGCAACACGTAATTTGTTGCCCCAGCCCTTGCGTAGCAACATGAAACCCGTACTGAGCGTAATCAGGGCAGCCAGCAAATGGGTCCAACTGGCAAACGGTTGATAGAAGCCTAACATAGCACGAGGTTATGCCTGTATTACGCATAAACCCTGGCCAATGTTGTGACAACATTTAAATTTTCTTACATGGCCTGATTGGCAATTTAGCTAACCATCAGACCTGCCCGACGCTCAGAAACCAACTCGCTGCTCAAATATTCATCGTAGCTGGTCTGACGGTCAATTATTCCATTGGGAGTAAGCTCAATCACCCTGTTGGCAACCGTTTGCATAAAATGGTGGTCGTGTGAAGTAAATAAAACCGGCCCTTTAAAATCAATTATTGCATTATTAAATGATGTGATTGACTCCAGGTCAAGGTGATTTGTTGGCTCATCAAGAACCAATAAATTTCCGGCATGCAACATCATGCGCGAAATCATACAACGCATCTTTTCGCCTCCGGATAAAACACTGCTCTTCTTGAGGGTTTCTTCACCAGAAAACAACATTTTACCTAAAAAGCCCCTGATATATGTCTCGTCCTGATCGGTTGAATACTGCCGCAACCAATCAATCAGGTTTAAGCTTTCTTTAAAAAAATTAGTATTATCTGCCGGAAGATAGGCCTGGCGGATGGTAACGCCCCATTCAACAGTACCTGAAACTGGCTTGAGATGACCTGCCAAAATCTCAAAAAGACTGCTGATGGCATTGTGGTCTTTGGCTACGAAGGCAATCTTATCATCTTTCTTCATATTGAACGTAACCTGACTAAACAGAAACTTACCTGCCACCTGATACGAAAGGTCATTCACCTGTAAAATCTGATCACCCGGCTCGCGTTCTGGTTTAAAGATGATGGCCGGATACTTGCGTGTGCTTGGCTGCATCTCTTCTAAATTCAACTTGTCGAGCAACTTCTTGCGGCTAGTTGCCTGGCGCGACTTCGAGGCATTTGCACTAAATCGGGCAATAAACTCCTGCAATTGCTTCCGTTTGTCTTCTACCTTGGCGTTTTTATCCGACAATTGGCGTAAAATCAACTGACTCGACTCATACCAGAAGGTGTAATTTCCGGTAAAGAGCTTCATCTTTCCAAAGTCAATATCAACGATATGGGTGCACACAGTATCAAGGAAATGGCGGTCGTGTGATACCACAATAACGGTGTTCTTGAAATCAGCCAGAAAATCTTCTAACCATGCGATAGTGTGCACATCCAAATCATTGGTTGGCTCATCAAGCAATAATATATCCGGATTGCCATACAATGCCTGCGCAAGCAACACACGTACCTTCTGATTGCCGCTTAAATCGCCCAGCAACCGGTGATGGTATTCTTCTTCAATCCCAAGGCCACTGAGCAAACTTGCTGCATCACTTTCTGCATTCCAGCCTTCCATCTCGGCAAATTCTGCTTCGAGTTCCGAAGCCCTGATACCATCTGCATCACTAAAATCAGGCTTTGCATAAATCTCCTCTTTCTCACGAATAATCTGCCATAATTTCTGATGACCCATCATGACGGTTTGTAGCACCGGAAATGCATCAAACTCATAGTGATTCTGCTTTAACACTGCCATGCGCTCACCGGGCGTAATACTTACCTCACCTGTTGTCTGATCAACCTCTCCTGATAGAATCTTTAAAAAGGTAGATTTCCCGGCACCATTGGCCCCAATAACACCATAACAATTGCCGGATGTGAACTTTAAATTTACATCCTCAAAAAGGCTGCGTTTTCCATAACGAAGCGAAAGATTTGATACCGCGATCATGTTTCAGAAAAAAGACCGCAAAGGTAGTGATTATTAGGCTATTTCACCTTATCGGTCAATGATGAACTTCAAGGCATGACCTTCACAAGTGTTAACTAAAAAATAGAGCCCATTCGAGAGGGAGCGAACATCTGCTGAATGATGACCATTCCCAATGCTTTCAAATTGTATTTTGCATCGCTTACCGTTCATCGAATAAACCTGAAATACATCTGAATTGAAATCGCTCCCTGAATTGAGAAAAATGAATTCATTTGATGGGTTTGGATGCATTGAATAACTACCCAAGGCTTCCGCATCTTGCAAACCTGCCGGTAGCGCATCAATCACCAATCTGGCCACCCCACATGTGGGGCTTCCTTCGCCATGCGCTGAAAACAAAACATACATATACTGCTTATCTGCCGATACGCAAACTCCTCCCAAAGTTATCTGCTCACCCGATCGGTAGTTCCAGGCATAAACTCCATAATTGGTTACTTGTATAGCTTCAGCCCTATAATGCACAGTTGAATCAATTGCCCCGTTGGTGAACATTGCGTTAATCCACAACGGATAGGGGGAATCGCTCACCTGACCAATATTCAGTATACGCCCGTCATCCAAAGGTATGGGATATCGAAATCCATTGATATTAAAGGGAGCTGAATTGGTAATAAATCCGTTTTCACCAAACAAAAGATCAGGTGAGCCATTTGACAGCAACTGTCGGTAGGCAACATCATAAAATTGCCCGTATGAGGTTATCCCCGTCAACAATAGTTTACCTTCATTGGAAAACTCCATCCCCGGACCCATCGGACTGGTTTTATACCCATCGTGGTTAGGCACAGAATAGCTCACCAAACCATCACCGCCAAAATCTGACTTCAAATCACCTTGAACACCAAACTTGTACAATGCCCATTGTCCGTCCTGCCCCGATTGCCTGACGCCTGCGGCGACAAAATCCCCATCCGGGGCTTGTTTTAAAGCTGATACTCCGTCGAATGTATTTAACGAATCAAATAAAAGCATACCTCCGTTTCCAAAGGTCAAATCGGGCGTCCCATCGGGCTTAATCCGTACTACCGCTCCATTGCTACTTGTAGTGTAAACTGAAGTGCCAATTACCTGACTTCTGTCGGGCAAGAATACCGTTGTTAGCTTCGGTAAATTTACCAAATTACTAAATGCAGCTTCACTAATCCCCTGATTACCAAATGAAACATCTGGCATCCCATTGGCATTCAAACGCACATTCACCAAACCAGCCCCTCCCTGCTTTCCGTAGGTAAAAACACATGATATGGAATTATCTTCCCATACCTTCAGACCCTTGATACACCTTGAATAACTCCCCATTGCTAAGTAATAGAAACCGGAGGTACCAAAGCTGCTATCAATGGTACCATCTGTTTTAAAGCGCCCAATAAACACCTGATTATTGGCCATTTCCCCTGCCCATATCATTTTTCCATCCGACTGCCAGTCAATGGCACTAGGCATTCCACCATTCACCGGAAACATTGCATACCCATTATGTGCAAATGCAGCATCCAGCCTAACAGAACTTTCTTGTGAAAAGCCAAGCCCCCCAATAAACAACAAAGGGAGGCTTATGAACCAGGTAGTTTTCATAAAATATTTAATTCAAAATTACAAATAATTATTCTAATTTCAACCGCTGAATACGCATTTGAATTAGTCGGAAAGCTGTATCAGCCCCCCTGAACCGCTATATTCAAGCATCTGAAATGGTGCTGATGGCCGGTAAAAAATATTTCCTGCAGCTTTAATTTTAAACTTATATTCCTCCTTCGCACTGACATAGCAGTCAGTAGCACTCTTGTTTTCTACATATACCCTCTTTGCCCAAAGGCTCCGGTAATCGCCCCATCCAAGTGATGCCATATAGACAGCCAGTTCATTTGTGCTTCCGGCAATTATCACATCACTTGCCCCGGTATGCTGTATGATTTCAAGTTTCTTGTTCTTTATCAGCAAGTTCACTTCCGTAGATGCGTCCTTGAACTCAAGGGTTATCGTGTCAGACTTTAAGGTATCTGTGCTGCAAATCTTCCCTGTCCCTTTGTTATAAATGTGCCTCAATCCGGTATGATGTAAAAATATATTTACCGGAATATCATAAGACCTCAGCCAATTACAACGGTTGTTATTTTTCAGGTAAATGGTTTTGCCAGATTGCCTTGTTTCTATCAGACCTAATAGATGCTCCCCTGACTCCACTTCAGCATAATTCAGCGTATCTGGCACCAAAATCAACGTTAATCGTCTATCGAGCCAGATGCTATCAAAACCGGCCAATACCCGTGTCTCTTTCACTACCTTCCCGTTTGATTGAAAACAACTCCCGGCTTCTTCCTTACTGCATGAAAATAGCAGAAAAAGCACAAAGGCAATTGTGGCATTTGGTAGAAATTTCTGCATGTTACAAAGTAAATGCAAAAACTTCGTCCGAGTTCTTCCGAATCTTTAGAGTTCTTTTTACATTTACAAACTATCTACACAACCACTTAACTTCAAACCTAACAGTATGAAAATCTTTACAAAATCTGGTAGCATTTTAACTGCATTTGCCAGCTTGTTCTTTTCTGCCGGATTTGCACAAACGCAAGTCATCGTTCCTAATGACCTCAAACCTGTCAATGATGCCAGTTCTGAAGGTTGGAGAATGTATTCTTCCGGAAACTCAACCGCACAATTGATTGCCGTTGCTGATTTTGGAATCCCCGCAAATCATGGCCCGCACAGCATTCGTGCTACCAGACCCGGAGGCTCTGGAGTAAATCGCTCATTAATAGGCTACTACGAAGCCAACAAAACACTTGCATCGCTTGAACGCTTTAGCTGGTTCCGCTATTCTGAAAACGGCACGGATACATACTTAAATATCTTTATCAACAATGGCTCTTCGATTGCCACCGTTGTATATCAGCCGGCCGTAACCTCAGGTGGATGGCAAGAATCTGTCTTTAACAGCAGCATATCAGGCGGATTGTATATCCGGCAATACAACTCTGGAGTTGGTATGGTACCTATTTCCTATGCCCAACTGATGAACCAATATGGAAGTTGGGTGATCTACAACCATCCTGACGGATTATTCACCAATTTTATCGGAGGCCTCACCATCGTTTCTGGCTCAAGTAGCCCTACCGCAGCGCAAACACATACTTTTGATAAGGTTTCAGTGAAATTTGCCGGTGCTAACGAGAAGGTATTCGACTTTGTAAGTGCAGAACTTCCTCCGCCCCCGGCGCCTTGCGCAGCAAATGAAGTGGTACTTTACGAACCAGCCAAACAACAGGATGGCTCTGACATCCCTGCAATCTATGCCGACCCTACTCAGGCCCTTAGCTACCCACAGAACGACGATAACAGCACTACCGTGAATGCCGTTACACTTGGCTTCGGCGGCACCCTGGTTTTGAAGATGTCATCTGCTATCAAGAACGGTCCGGGCAACGACTTTAAAGTGGTAGAAACTTCGGGTGGTTTAACTTCTGCCATTTGCCAAAGACACCCTGAACGTATCATGGCATTTGCTTCTCAGGATGGTTGTAACTGGATTTACGCTGGCTCAGGATGCCAGGATGTTGAATTAGACCTTGGCCCCTTGAATTGGGCTTCGTACATTAAATTAATTGATATCAGCCCGATTGATGGTATTTTCCAGGGTGAAGGCACCCCCAA
>JAIBAI010000076.1 GCA_019695235.1 Bacteroidia bacterium
ATATCCAGGTATTGGGGTGTTTGTCGAGTTTCCCCTTCAGTTGGAAAGTCTTGTTTTGGGCGTTTCCACAGGAGATAAGGCCGGGTAAAAGCAATACCGGCAGGATGAGTAGTCTTTTAAAGGGCATCATGCTCAAAATTATTTGCCAAAAATAGAATTATTTTCAGGCAAAGCATTGTTTCTTTATCTGGCATCGAGGGCGGCCTTGACCAAAGTGTTAGCCAGCTTTGGGTCGGCTTTCCCTTGTGAAAGCTTCATCACTTCGCCCATAAACAAACCAAGCAGCCCGGTTTTTCCGGAGCGATATTCAAGAACTTTTTCCGGATATTTCAAAAGCGCTTGTTGCACCCATTCATTGATGAGCTCGCTATTGCTGTTTTGTATCAGATTTTGTTCTCCGGCAATATTTAATGCTGAAGAAGCAGGGTTTTCGGTTAGAATTGGGAAGATTTTTTGACTGGCCACTGAAAAGTTGAGCTGCCCCTGGTCAATCATCTGTATTAATTCGACAATTTTCTCAGGAGCAAGCGGGAAAGCCTCCATTTCTAAAGCACGCTCGTTAAGATAAGACTTTATTGGCCCCATTACCCAGTTAGCTGCTGCTTTGTAATTTTTTGTGAGGCTGCACAATTGGTTAAAATATAAAGCTACTGGCTTTGAATCAGTCAAATTTGTGGCATCATAATCTGACAGACCGAAGGTACTTACGAAGTTCTGATAAAGTTCTTCCGGCAATGGGGGCATTGCAGCTTTTACCCTTTCGATATCTTCGGCCTTGATGAACAAAGGGCATAAATCTGGTTCGGGGAAGTAACGATAATCATTTGCAGTTTCTTTGCTTCTCAGAGAGAAAGTATTACCCTGGCTGGCATCGAAGCTTCTTGTTTCCTGACTGATGGTACCTCCTGATTCAAGTAGGGCTATCTGACGGTCAATCTCAAATTCAATAGCTCTTTGTACGTTCCGGATAGAGTTCATGTTCTTCACCTCTACCTTGGTGCCAAAACGTGTTTCACCTTTCTTGCGTACCGAAATATTGGCATCACAACGCATGCTGCCTTCTTCCATATTGCCATCGCAGATATCAAGGTAACGTACCAATTTACGCACCTCGGTCAGGTAGGCATAGGCTTCTTCAGAATTACGGATTTCCGGCTCTGAAACCATTTCCAGCAGAGGTACACCAGCCCTGTTAAGGTCAATCAATGAGTCGTAAGGGTCCTGGTCGTGCATGCTTTTTCCGGCATCCTCTTCCATGTGGATGCGTGTGATAGCAATATCTCTTGTAGTTTGGTCGGCGGTTTTTATCCTGATGCTGCCTCCGGTACAAATTGGGGTCTTGTCTTGGGTAATCTGGTAGCCTTTGGGCAAATCAGCATAGAAATAGTTCTTCCTTGCAAAAATGTTTTCGTGGGTAATACTGCTTTTACAGGCGAGACCTAACCTAAGGGCAAAGTCAGCTACCCTTTTATTAAAAAAAGGCAAGGTGCCAGGGTGCCCAAGTGATATCACACTGATATTCGTATTGGGCATAGCTCCAAATTCCGCCGGATCGGCTGAAAAAGCTTTACTGTTTGTAAGAAGTTGAATATGAACTTCTAAGCCTATAACCGGCTCATATATTTCACGCGACATGAACAAAAAATAGCGTGGTAAAGATAGAAATTCATCGGCTGTAATAAGGCTTCTTTGTTAATAATGTCATAGAACTCACTTGTGGTATGGATTTTGGTTTGTGAATTAAAATTATTGTAAGCTGTTGATAGTCAATTATTATTCTCACTTAATTCGATGTAAGCAAAGAATGAATATTGTAGGCAACATTTCAAAATCAATTGCGTTTTAAAACCAACAGGCACAATTAATATGAAAACTGGTGTGTTTCAAATAATCAATCAAAGCCTTAAGCGCCTCATCTTTACCTTAAGGTACATACGTTTGTTCTTCTGAGCAAAATGTGAATTTTTCTGAATTGGGGCTTAAAACTTAACCTGGTTTCTGTCCATTACTCCAAAAATATGTAAACTTTTGGAGATATATGCGATAAAAGATTGAACATTACGCTCTCCATCGTGCGTCCAAAGATGTTTAACAGAAACTATGCGATACATTGAATGCTGGAATCTATTGCTATATTTTTGGGCGCGTCCCTCCTTTCGTCGGGTCAGGCTTTCCGCAGTACTCCGCTCCCCCCTCAATTCCACGCATGCGGGGTACTTAGCTTCAATCCTTCGCGCGGCTGCATATCCTGCCTTTCTCACCTTGCTATAACCAGCAAGGCTCTTAATGAGGCCGGATTGTTTTGGTCGGGTGTAAATTGCAGGCTGTCAACCAGCAGGTTTTCCCGGATGCGAACAGTACCCGAAACCTCCAATTTCGCTGTAGGCTCATTCACACCCACCCCGATATTTTTGATGGCTCCCAGGCGCAGGGCTTCAATATTATTCGTTCTGAAAACCACATCGGTAGAATCGGAAGTACCGATAAATTGATTTTCGGGGTCAGTTTCGGCGTTCCCGCTCATGTTCCAGTCGGGGCGTTTTGGAGCGGAGAGGCTGAGCCAGGCGGTAGTTGAAGGAGGAATTTTTACTTTGCTCACATTTTCACAAACGATTTATTTAACAACTTGCTGTCCACTTGAAAAGAACAGGAATAAACACCTGCGGGCAAACCTGCCAGAGAAATGCTATACGTATTTTGCTCATGTTTTAAGCCGGAGGAGAATACAAGCCTCCCTGATACATCGTACACATTTACCGATTGTACCGGGCTTTGATAAGCCTCGTCAAATGAGAAATTCAGCACATCGCCTGCCGGATTGGGAAATAAATGTACCACCGGCTCCTGTTTGCGATTTTCCGGATTTTTCTTGCCCGGTGTACGGTCAAAAACCTTATAATGCAGCCTGGATGCCCCTTCGGCCAATCTTTGTTTGTAGTAATTCGTATAACAAACTGTATTTGAACCAGAATAAAGTACATCTACATAATCATTGTATTGATTGCTCCATTGCGGACCGAATTTTACATCCTTGCTGGCTTTTATAATTACTTTTGGGATATAAGTGTTGGTATTTGGCTGAATAATCACTGGCTCTTCCTGGTGCAGATCGAATGTTGTTGTATAGGTGGTTTTTACCAATGGAACCAGATTCAGGTTCAACGTGATATCTCCGGTTGAAGATCTGATATAAGGCAAAGCCTCAGTTCCGATTTGTCTCACTGATCCATATTGGGTATATTCTTCTTGTAAATCCCACGACCATACCGGAGAATCATCAAAAGGATTCAGATCAAAGTAGTGTTTGGTTTCAGCAGTCTGCTCAACGATGGGCAATGTGCCAGTTAGCTCACAACTTTCACCACCACAAAAAATATTGGCGGCATTGTTTTGTTCAAATTCACCATCTGCCGATTCATCGAACCCATTCGCTTCGTCGATAACAAGCAATTGGTAAATATTATGCAGGAGCATAAAATCAATACCATTGTAATGACCGCTTTGGTGATTATCTCCCTTGGGGTCAAACGGTGCCTGCACAAATATATTATCACGATTCCAAATTTGGTTTTTTGCCGATATCCGAAACAAGTCAACACCAACAAGTAGATTGTTTTGATTTTCATCATGAATATTAACGAGTACACCTCCTCCTGGGAATTGTTGAAGAATTTGCTGATATAATAAGTCCTCGTATGATTGTCCCGGTTGAAGTGTGAAATGTTCAACTTTTGAATACCACTATGGACCTTCGCAGTCCATCGCTGAAAGCATCTCCTGCATTTCCTGTTTGGAATATCCTATATCCTGATCGAAGTTGTGAAGAAGCCTGAATGCTGTTGCATAAAAGCGATATCCAGGATTGTTAAGGACTTCCTCATTAAAATTTAAGATTGTACCTGAAAATATCGAGCTATATGCGTTGCTCATGCAAATTAATAGATGTGCCATAATTTGGTTGGATTGTTCGATTGCATTTATTGGATATGCAGCACTCCCAAAGTATGGACTCCATATTGCCTTGCTGAATGCAAATGTTGGCCATCTACCTTGGTCAGTAACAAAGGGATTGACATAATCCTGAGCAAGACTCAAAATAGGATCTCCAATATAAATCTGATCATTGATAAACCAATTGGCCATAACTGCAACAAACCAGCCAAATGCAGCACTATTGCCAATTATATTCCCATCTAGGTCCCTCACATGGTCTGCACCAGAAAAACTAACGATACCGTTGGACCCTTCCACCTGAACCGGGTTTCTCAACTGAAAATTTACATCGTAATTATCCATTACCCGAAGACAAAATGCCTTGGCTTCATCAACGAAATTCATTCCATCGTATTCCACATTGCCCATGTACTTTTTTACAAAACTCATTCCGAACATCAGGTGAAAGAACTGATCCTGACTCATTACCGTTTTCCTTCTGCCGGTGATCTCTTCATTATGAATCCAGCTACCCTCGGTATTCTGCTGATGGTGAATCCCGCAGGGTGGTGTAAAAAGTTGTCCGAATCCTGGGGGAACATCCTCTCTAATTAGAAAACCGTTCATATTGTCATTTGAAAAATCAGTATATGAAGAATTGTCGATTAATTTTTCATACTTTTTTTCACTCTGATTCCAAATAATCGCATCAGCTGGTTTAGGTTTAATTGCATCCCATAGAAATTCCGCATATCCATCCAACCGTTTAATGGCCTTAAAAGCATAATACATTTCCTGTTCATTTTGATCGGTGGGGTATCCATGATGCTCCAGCAGCTTGTGTTCTGTCGCCAGCATGGCCAAATACCAGCCGATATGCCGGGTTGACTCGTCTTCAAAAACGAGGATTTCGCTGCCATCTTGCTGGCTTTTAATCCAGCTTCCGGGGATGCTCATGCCATGCCCTTCGCCTATGCGGATAAATTTATCCAGAAAACGCTGTCGCATTTCCCAATACATGTATCCGTTCCACTGAGCAAAGCATTCAAATGATAAAAGTGTAAAAAGAATAATCGTCAGATGATTTATTTTCATTTTATTGTTTCTTGTATTCCTTAAAACGAACTTCCCAGGTCACATTTGTATTCAACGAGTCGAGCCATTGGGAATAATTTTTAAACCACATTTCAGTATTTGACAATTTTACAATTGTGCCTGCAATCTCATTAAGCCTATCTGGAAAAGCAAGAGAGGTTATTGTATCTAGACAATCAAAATGAATAAAAATATTGCCTTTACCAGAAAACCCCCATTGACCTTCGCAAATAAGGTTATCAGAAGCTTTATCATAGACCTTTACCTGGTAACCGTAGCCTTTTTTATAAGGATGATAGCTATCTAATGTCAGATTCATGTAGAAATTCCCGAAACGAGAATGCCAGTAGGGCAATAGATCAGTAGGGCCAAGCTGATGCATGGTAAGCTCTTTCAGGCCTTCAATTCTTTTCTTTACCGTGCTGAAATGAATCCATTCATCATCTTCTTCGAATTTTTTACATTGCAGATTCATGCACAGTATTATAATTCCGGTGAAAGCAAGCAAGAAATGGAATTTGTTTTTCATGACGACTTCAGATTATTTGATGAAGTAAGCACCTCGCGTTCATATTGATCAGTAGGATATCCGTGATGTTCAAGCAGCTCGTGTTCGGTCGCCAGCATGGCTAAATACCAACCGATATGCCGGGTTGATTCATCTTCAAATACAAGTATTTCTTTTCCTGAAACTTCCTTCTTAATCCAGCTTCCGGGTATGCTCATCCCGTGTCCTTCGCCTACCCGGATATATTTATCTAAGAGTCTTTGTCGGATTTCCCAGTACATATAGCCGTTCCATTGCGAATAACAAACTTGGAATGAAAGCGCAAAAAATGCGAAAGAAAGAAAAGTTTTCATATTAAAATTCGTATTTAAGAAAACGAGCCTCTATCAATTCATCCACCCTCGATATCGGATTTTGAGAGTATGCTCTCATCCATAGATCTTTTTCTGAAAGCTTAACAGTTGGATAGGAGATACCTTGAAGATTATTAGGAAATTCTTCACCAATGTATTGGTCAAGACAATTAAACTCTAGGCCAATCTGATAAGCATCTGCTACATAATACCAGAAACCGT
>JAIBAI010000077.1 GCA_019695235.1 Bacteroidia bacterium
ATTTATTACATGCCGGGTTGAAACTGGTGTTTGTTTTTCAATAAAGGTTCGACCCCTTCGGGGTCGGGTTGTTGGGTGGATTATTGTTCTATAAAGGTTCGACTCCTCCGGAGTCGGGTTGTTGGGTGCTTTGTTTTTCAATAAAGGTTCGACCCCTTCGGGGTCGGGTTGTTGGGTGGATTATTGTTCTATAAAGGTTTGACCCCTTCGGGGTCGGGTTGTTGGGTGCTTTGTTTTTCAATAAAGGTTTGACCCCTTCGGGGTCGGGTTGTTGGGTGCTTTGTTTTTCAATAAAGGTTTGACCCCTTCGGGGTCGGGTTGTTGGGTGGATTATTGTTCTATAAAGGTTTGATGCCTACGGCATCTTTTGATTTTATTGTTATTGTCAATAATCCCAACGGGATTAAAGCTTTATAACAATTAATGTGGCATAAAAAACACGATGCCGGAGGTATCGAACTATTCAATCTGTTTAAACAAATAATTTTCCGGAAATGGCTTTTTTTCATAGTCTGGCGATTTAGGGTTTTGCGTTGGCGCGGCTTCGCTTCCCATGCAGTGATAGGTATTTAGATACACCATTTTCGATTAATTTTGCACTTTGAACCAAATGAGCAAGATGAAATTTCAAAGTGTGCGCATACTGATTCCGGTAATAATTGTGATGCTTGGTGTATCATGCCGAAAAGTGCCTTTAACCGGGCGGAAACAATTAAAACTTCTGCCTGAATCAACCCTGATAAGCGCCAGTGTGCCACAATACCGGCAAATGGTAGCAGAGGGTAGCGCACAGGCAAGTCAGGCACAGATTGACCAGGTGAAAAGGGTAGGAGCAAAGATCTCAGCTGCAGTTGAAAAGTACCTGCGCAGCAATAAGGAAGCCGACCGTCTTAAGGGTATTAAATGGGAGTTCAATGTTATCAACCAGAATGTGGTGAATGCCTTTTGTATGCCAGGCGGCAAGGTGGCATTTTACAGCGGTATTTTTCCCATCACCCAGGATGATGATGGAGTGGCGGCTGTGATGGGGCATGAGATTGCACATGCTATTGCCGGACATGGGAACGAGCGGGTGAGTCAGCAATTGGCAATTCAAACAGGCCTTACCTCATTGGATATTGCGCTTTCAGAAAAACCGGGCGAAACCACCAATCTGATACTTGCAGCGGCGGGCCTTGGGAGTCAGGTGGGTATCTTACTGCCGTTTAGCCGTTTACACGAAACAGAGGCTGACAAGCTGGGTATGGTGTTTATGGCCATGGCCGGATATGACCCTGCTAAGACCATTGATTTCTGGAAAAGAATGCAAAAAGTTGGAGGGGCCAAGCCACCGGCATTTTTAAGTACACACCCTTCGGATGATAAGCGGATAAAAGAGCTCCAGGCATATTTGCCCAAAGCGAAAAAGTATTACCGTCAGGCACCCTGAATCAGGATATCCTGCCCCAATTCTTATTACGTGCAACCATTGCATCCAGCTGTTGTCGGATAGGTGCATTCTCAGGTTGAATTAATTCCGGGTCTTCATTTAATAACTGTATTGCCAGCTCACGACAGGTATGCAACAAAGCCTGGTCTTTACTGATATCTGCCAGTTGCAGGTCTAATAATCCGCTTTGCCGTGTGCCCTGTAAATCGCCTGGCCCGCGCAATTCTAAATCTACCTCAGCAATTCGGAAGCCATCGTTAGTTTCGGTCATGGTTTCGAGTCGCCGGCGGGCATCCATGCTCAATTTAAAGCCCGTTACCAACAGGCAATACGACTGTTCGGCACCGCGGCCAACCCTGCCTCTTAACTGATGAAGCTGTGACAAACCGAAGCGTTCGGCGCTTTCGATAATCATCACGCTGGCATTTGGCACATTCACACCTACCTCGATAACGGTAGTGGCGACCATAATTTGCGTTTGCTTTTTTACAAAGCGTTGCATTTCATATTCTTTGTCGGCAGGTTTCAGTTTGCCATGAACTATGCTTAGATGGTATTCAGGTGCCGGGAACCATGCCACAAGATGCTCATAGCCTTCCATAAGGTTCCGGTAATCAAGCTGTTCGCTTTCTTCGATGAGTGGGTACACGATATATACCTGGCGCCCCAGTGCAATTTCTTTCTTAATGAACTCAAGAATTCTGGGGCGGTCACGCTCGTAAAAATGCTTGGTAAGAATAGGCTTCCGCCCCGGAGGAAGCATATCAATCACCGAAACGTCTAAATCTCCATACAGGGTCATTGCAAGGGTTCTGGGTATGGGTGTTGCGCTCATAATCAGCACATGGGGTGGCAGCTCATTTTTAACCCAAAGCCTTGCCCTTTGGGCTACTCCGAAGCGGTGTTGTTCGTCAATGACTACCAGGCCAAGATTTTTAAAAACCACCTTGTCTTCAAGCAGGGCATGCGTCCCTACAAGAATTTGCATTTCACCTGACTCAAGGTTTTTATGTAGGGCCGTACGTGCTTTTTTTGAGCTGGAGCCGGTTAGCAGCCCTATTTGAATTCCAATGGTTGCAGCTAATTCTGATAATCCATTAAAATGCTGTTGTGCCAGAATTTCAGTGGGGGCCATGATGCAGGCTTGAAACCCGTTATCTATTGCCATCAGCATACTCATAAATGCAACGATGGTTTTTCCACTTCCTACATCACCTTGTAGCAGGCGATTCATCTGTATTGGTTTGGCTACATCGGCTCTGATTTCTCTTAAAACTCTTTTCTGAGCATCGGTAAGCTCAAAAGGGAGATGTTGATGGAAAAAGTCATTGAAAAGCGGGCCAATCCGGGGGAAAACATAGCCTTTGAGGCTTTGCTTGTTGAGTTTGTTGAGCCGGATGAGTTTGAGTTGCAGAAAGAACAGTTCCTCGAATTTTAGCCGGTGCGTGGCAGCCGAAAGTGCTTCCTGGTTAAGGGGATGGTGAATTTGCCTGTAGGCGTTATCAAGGGGAATAAGGCCTAATTTGGTACGCAATGACTGGGGCAGTGTTTCGGGTACCTGACCTGGCAATAAGCGAATCAACTGCGCTATCAGGGTAGCAATTCCTTTGCTGTCGAGCCACGCCTTTTTCATGGCTTCAGTGGTAGAATACACAGCCTGAAGTTTGCTGGCTAATACTGCCTTTTCGGCTGAAAACGGCTCCATTTCGGGATGTACAATATTCCAGCTGTTGTTGAAGGATGCAGGTTTGCCGAAGACAATATACTCCTGACCCGGCTTTAACTTCTCACTGACCCATTTGACTCCCTGAAACCATACCAATTCAATGGTTCCGGTGCCATCACGCAGAATACAACTAAGTCGCGCGGCACGTTTTTGGCCTTTTAGTCCGATGCGCTCTATGGTACCTTTTAGTTGAACATAAGGCAGTTCGGCAGTAATCTCACGAATGGTGTAAAACTTTGTACGGTCAACATACCTGAAAGGGTACCAATGGAGCAAGTCGGCCCATGAATGGATATCACAATCCTTTTTCAGGATTTGTGCCTTTCGGGGTGTAATGCCCGGCAACGATTCTATGGTATTGTGCAGGAGCGACACGGTGCAAATGTAAGCTTTGCAGGCCTTTCTGCCGGAGTTCAGCAAATCAAAAAGGTGTGGTATTGGGTCAAAAGCCGTACCTTTGCATGAACCGACTACTTGAAACCATTGTCAAATAGCACTTTCAAGTACCTGCGGCGTATGCTGGCCGGTACTAATAAATATCCAATACTCCGACATCCGGCAAAAAGATGCTGTCATCTTTTTTTTCTGTTTGTTTTAGTGTTCGCCAATCAGGCAAGCATTCAGGCCCAATCGTTCCTTTTGGGTGATGGGGGTGCGGTGATCAATAATGTATGCTCTGGAGTTCTTGTTGAACCAGGCGGGTATGATGATTATCCTCCTGACCAGGATGTAGTTCAGACTTTCTGTGCTACTTCTGGCCAATGCCTGCGTTTTACGGTGACCGAATTTGACACCCAGAAAGACTTTGACCTGCTTTCAATATATGATGGCAGCTCAACAACAGCAGAGTTGCTGTTTACAAACAGTGGCAATATGCCCACCAATACAGTCATAACTTCCACAAGCAATTCAGGAGGTTGTCTGACCTTTCATTTTGAGTCAGATGGATTCAATCAATCTGCCGGATTTAAAGGTACATTCAGTTGTGTAACATGTCCTGCTTCACCTGAAATTGTTGTGCTTGGTGAAAATCCGGGTACACTTACTACCTGTGGTGCGATTATTAGAGACCCGGGGGGGAGTGGCAATTACAACAACGACCTTCAGGTACAACAAACCATTTGCGCAGGCAATGCCAATGAATGCTTGCGGGTATCTTTTGTTGAGTTTGAGACAGAGCGGGGCAAAGACTTTTTAAAAATTTACGATGGCAGCAGCACCTTTGGCCCTTTACTGGCAGATTATTCAGGTGATGGGGTGCCCTTGCCGGTTTCAAGTACGAGTGCTTCCGGCGGTTGTTTGACCTTTGTTTTTACGAGCAATCAAACATATAACCGTACCGGGTTTAAGGCCAATGTCGGCTGTTTGCCTTGTCAGCCTCCAGAAAGAGAACTTGTATTAGGGCAGGCAGGCCGGGTGACGGTGTGCGAGGGGGTGATTGTAGACCCCGGAGGTAACAGTGCAATACCTCCCAACCAAAATGTTCAGCAAACATTTTGTTCCGGAACAGGCCAATGTCTGCAATTGTCGTTTTCAGCATTTGACCTTGAGAAGGATTTCGATTTTATCAAGGTGTATGATGGGCCGGATAATTTCTCAGAGCAAATTGCTGAATTTACGGGTAACGACATGTTACCTCCACCCATTATCGGTTCAACTAATTCAGGAGGTTGTTTAACCGTGGCGTTTCTTTCAAATGCTTCTGGTTTTAACAATGGTTTTAGGGCAAAAGTAAGCTGTGTGCCTTGCATCCCTCCTCCGGTAAACGTTGTGATGGGCAGGGGCGGAGCAACTGTAACTTCTTGCGGCGGTATTCTCCTTGACCCGGGGGGCTATGGCTCATACAGTGATAACCAGTCAGTAACCCAAACTATTTGTTCAGGCACTGAAAAATGTGTGAGGCTCACGTTTACTGATTTTAATACCGAAACAAATGCCGACAATCTTAAGATTTTTGATGGCCCCTCAGCTGACCCAAGTACCTTATTGGGGGTGTTTTCTGGTGGCAACAAGCCCTTGCCTGTTGAAAGTTCCATTCAATCAGGAGGATGTTTAACGTTGCAATTTACTTCCAATGGTGCTGTGACAAAATCAGGTTTTAGTGCGATTATTTCATGTCAGACCTGTGTTGACCCTTATCCGATACCAACAGGCAAATGCCAGGATGCACGTGGTTTTTGTACTGATAACGGAACGATTGACTTTCCGGCGGGCAGCAATGTGGAGTCGCCTTTTGGGGCCGGTAATGCGGGCCGGATTGGTTGTTTAGGTTCTACCCCGAACCCGGCCTGGTACTATATGAACGTATCGCGGTCAGGGCCCATTAACATTAACATCATGGGAAGTGAAGACGGTGGCGTTACGGCCACCAATGATGTTGATTTTATCTGTTGGGGACCATTTGCTACCAGGGAGGAAATTTGCAGCAAGGCAAGTGACAGGGTTTATGCCGATGACCCGGTGAACATTGTTGACTGTAGTTATTCGCCAGACCCAACTGAATCGTGTGAGATTCCCAATGCCATTGTAGGTGAGTGGTACATGCTCTTATTGACGAATTTCTCGAACCGGCCATCGAATATTTATTTCAGGCAGAGCAATGCCGCAGCAGCTGGTTCAGGTCAAACCAATTGTGCCTTGTTTTGTAACATTGAAGTTAACACTACCGTGGGAGCCTGTAACCCGGCAACCAATACCTATACGCTCTCAGGTGAACTTGAGATAATCAATCCTCCTGCGAGTGGTAATCTGATTGTTACCAACAGCAGTGGCGGTATGATAAGTATTCCGGCACCCTTTAGCAGTCCGGTTCCCTTTTCGTTCGCTAATCTGGCATCAGATGGGGCTGTTAATCAGGTAACTGCATATTTCTCTGAAAACGTTACATG
>JAIBAI010000078.1 GCA_019695235.1 Bacteroidia bacterium
TTTTTACTGCCTTTGCATAATCAAATTCTGCCGGGTTGCATTGGAATACCCAATAATTGATAAAGCGATCATGCCAAATGCCTAAAGCAATATTCTTGTAAGGTGCATGAACCCTGCAAATGCCTTGTTGTAATGGATAGGTAAATACTTCGTCTTCTGACAATTCATACCATTCAACTTTGGAGATATTTACATTGCTATCATAGTCAATTTTGTGGATGTCGAAATCGGCTTCATACTCCGGAAAATTAACAGATGGTGATGGTGCTTCAAGAATTTTTCCGATTGATAAAACCGTTTGCCCCTCTGTGATCATAACCAAATCGCCAATGGAGTACATTCTATCATTTACTCCGATAACCATTGAGTGCTTTTTGATAAACTCATAAAAACTCGGAGCACCTTTCCCCCAATTACAGCCCAGCTTCCAAACATTGCCAGTTAGATTTACAACAGTACCAAAGGCTTCATCAAACAATTGCTTTCTGTATGCAGCATCTAAAACGGCCTTTTCAAAGATGGCATTGTTGTGTCGCCTAAAGCCAGAAACAGAAGTTCTACTCAACTCCCTTTCGGCTGCTCTTACAAGTCCATCAAACTTAGCTGAGATGGCATCTACACCGGAACAGCGATAATAATAGGCCAAAGGCTCTCCATCGTACTTTGATACTTCAATGTCATCACTTGTTGGAATCTTTGTATCGTGTATAAACTGCCATGCATTTTCTTCTGCCGGTATGTAGGCATAACAGTAGCGTTGCCCGATAGTAATTGTTAATCGCTTGTTGGCTCTTGTTCCATAGGTAAGTCTTGCATCATCTAATTGCACCTTCAGCTTATCCATTAAATCGGCTGCACCACCAAAAAACTTTGTTGCATTTGCCTGCCCCATTCGCTGGAGGATTTGAATAAACCCTTCTTTGGTGGCAGGCATTTCAGGTTCTTCGCCTTTGGGAACAATTTCAAACTCAAACTTCTTGAGATACTTGTTTGTGGGTTCGCCACCACTGTATGGCCAATCCTTAGTGCCATTGGCAATTAAATTGGCATACCGCATCACCTCTTTAGGCGGATACGCTTTGCCATTGATGACTACATCAAAACGGGTTGAAGGTTCTAATACAATACCTTCCCGTTCGATTTTATCAACCGCATCTAAAACATGTTGCTTTGTGATTTTATCAATGCTCATGAAAAACTACTGTGGCTATTTATTGGGTTGAATATTGTGGTTTTGTTTCCAGATTCTATCAAACACAAAATCGAGGTATTGCCTCTTGAAATCGGCATCATCTGTAAACTTCTTGTATAAATCGGTATAGGTGAAAATGACATCCTGCATCAGGTCTTCCACCTTTTTATCGGAGGTGATTTTTGCATTCTGTTTATCTGAATTAATGACTGCATTTACCGTTGCCTGGTCTCTGGCTAAGTCGGCAGGCAATTGTTCAAATAGGAACCGTTTTACCTTGTCATCATCCGTCCAGTTATCAATGCCAAAACGGGTATTGAAATCGTTAATGATGGCCTCCAATTCATCAAACTCATTATCGCCTTTCTTGCCCTTCATTATTGCCGGGGTGGGATCTAATTCTTCACCGCCCTGTAATTTGATGTTGTCGGTTGTTGTTTTGCTGAGCCTGTAACTATCAAGGTCTATGGCTTCCAGTATGCCTTTTGCCAAATCTTCATTTTCCTGCTGCTTAATTTTTGGCATCAGGAATTTCAAAAACCAATACAGCCTTTCCCAATACGGATTATTGAAGGATAAAATCTTTGAAAGGAAAGCGTAGGTTCGGTTAAAGGATTTTGCCTTTACATAAAAGTCTACCTGAGCATCGGGATTGAGTTCTGTTTTAAACTGATGCACACAGCCGTCAATAATGGGGTCTAATTCAGTACGGTCTGCATTTTTGAAATACAGGTCGGTAAAGTTGATCACATCATCTTTGCTGTACACCTGTGCATTATCCAACGCATCCTGCAAATCGTTCAGCTTGTTGGCATCGGTTTCTTCACTCAATACAGTAGTGGTATAGAATGGCTCAAACGATTCTTTAATGTCATCTACAGAGTTGAAGAAATCAAGCACGAAGGTGTCTTCCTTATCGGGTTTGTAAGCCCTGTTTAACCGTGACAGCGTTTGAACGGCCTGCACATCGGTTAGCTTCTTATCTACATACATGGTATGCAGCAAAGGCTGGTCGAAACCCGTTTGGAATTTATTGGCCACAATAAGGAAACGATACTCATTCTTTTTGAACATCTTTGGAATATCGCCACTGGGGAAACCGTTGAGTTTGGCTTCATCATATTCCACCCCATCAATAGTTCGTTTACCGGAGAAGGCAACGATGGCTTTGTAGGGCGAATGAATTTCTTTGAGATAAGTATTGAATGCCCTGTAATACTGAATAGCATTGTTGATGGATTTGGTTACCACCATCGCTTTTGCCTTTCCCTTAATCTGCTTTTTTACTTCGCTGTGGAAATGGTCTACCATTACTTTCGACTTTTCCCGGATGGAAAAGGCATGATTCTCCACATAAGCCCTTAGCTTTTTCTGTGCCTGATGGGTTTCAAATTCGGGGTTTTCTTCCACCGCCTTATTGAGCTTGTAATAGCTTTGGTAGGTGGTATAGTTTTTCAGCACATCGAGAATAAATTCTTCCTCGATGGCCTGTTTCATGCTGTATAGATGGAATGGGTAAAACTTGCCGGGTTCTCCTGCGGTATCATCAGGCAATATGCCTTTGCGGCCAAAGGTTTCCAGTGTTTTGTTTTTGGGTGTTGCCGTAAAAGCAAAGTAGCTGGCATTCTTCAGCATCTTGCGTTGCTGAATCATTTGGTTTATCTGGTCTTCGGTATCTTCCGGTTCTTCGTCAGGAATTTTATCTTCATCACCGTAAGGTTCGCTGCGGTCGCTGAGTACCCAGTTCATTTTTGATGCGGTTTCTCCGCTTTGGCTGCTGTGGGCCTCATCAATAATAATGGCGAAACGCTTTCCTGCCAGTTCGCCAATTTCATCCATCACAAAGGGAAATTTCTGTACGGTGGTAATGATGATTTTTTTGCCATCTTCCAAAGCCTGTTTCAATTGCTTGCTGCCTTTATCAATTGCTTCTACCACTTTGGCCACCTGTGCAAATTGCTTGATGTTGTCTCGTATTTGCTTGTCCAGCACTTTACGGTCGGTTACCACAATTACACTATCAAAAACAGGCTGCGTATTGGCTGCATCGTGCAGGCTTACCAGTTGATGGGCTAACCAGGTAATGGAGTTGGATTTGCCGGAACCTGCGGAATGCTGAATTAGGTATCGCTGCCCCACACCGTTTGCCTTTGAATCGGCCAACAGCTTTTGCACCACTTTAAGCTGATGGTAACGAGGAAATACCAGTTTGCGTTTTACCTTGCCGGTATCTTCATCCGTTTCCTCTACAATCTGGGCATAGTTTTCAATGATGTTGCTGAGGCTGTGTTTGGTAAGTATCTCCTTCCATAAATAATCACTTTTAAGCCCGTTGGGATTTACCGGATTGCCTGCACCGTTGTTTACGCCTTTGTTGAAAGGCAGGAAAAAAGTAGAGAAGCCTGACAAGCCGGTGGCCATGTAAACCAAATCGGGGTCAACAGCAAAGTGAACCATGCAACGGCCAAAGGCAAACAATGGCTCTTTGGGGTCACGATCGGTTTGGTACTGGCGAATGGCATGTTTTACATTCTGCCCTGTCCAGGGATTTTTCAGTTCAAACGTAATAACAGGAAGGCCGTTGATGAACAAGGCCATGTCCAACGAATTGTTATTGCTGAGGCTGTAATGCAGTTGACGTGTAATGGAAAATATATTGGACTGATACAGTTTGGTGGCTTTGGCATTGAGGGTGGAGGCAGGGCTTTTGAAATACAGCCATACATTGAGGTCAAGGTCTTTAATGCCTTTACGCAACACATCAATAATGCCCCGTTGTTTGATTTGCTCGGCAAGGCGTTTCAGGAATTTTTCTTCGCCCCGCTTTTGTATGGTATCCCATGCATCGGGCTGAGTGCTTTGCAAAAACTCAAACAATAGTTTTTTATTCAGGCATAGATCCCTGTCGTAATCCGTTGGGTACGAAATACGAAACTCCTGCTCCTCTACCAGGCTTTTTTCGATAAGGGTTTCTAACCCTTTTTCTGATGTATCTGTACTCATAGATTATGCTACTTTAATTTTACCTGTTACTACTTCAGCAATCAGGCTATTTTTAAACTCTTCTAATTTTCTTTTTTCTTTTTCAAACACAATCACCAACTTTTCATAACGATTAAAGTCTTCAACCATTAGTTTAAGATGTTCTACTGAAGGGATAGGTAACGGTAGTTCTGCGAAGTCTACCCAATTCACATTCTTTCCATCTCTTATACCTGTTATCGCTGTGTTTAACAATGATATAAATTGAGGAGTCTTAAATAAATACTTATAGTATTGGATTAGTAAAGGATTATTGTAATCTTCTTTTAGCCGAATGATGGTGTATGCTGGGCTGATAATTCCTCTGTAAGGTGAATATTCAATGCCACCTTGGAAAGAACGTAAGCTAATGACATAATCATCTTCACATACCAATTTTAGACCCGACAAGTCACCTGAAGGAGACACAAAATTTTCCGTACATAAATCTTTAGGAAGTACTCCCCGGTCTTGAGTTGCTGCCAATAGAGGCTCAGTTGGCTGGTTTTTAATTTTGATTTCAGAGAATATTCTCTTTGCCTTTTCAATTCTCCATGACTGCGGTATTGTAGGCCAGAATTTAGACTCATTTAAAGGTTCACCCTCAACTGACTGAACAATTACATCAATTTTCTCCCTTAGGCTTCTGATCAGCTTTTCCTTTTTCTCAATAAAGCGATTGATTTGTTCGGTTTTGGCATCGAGGTAGTTCGCAATAACGGTTTGTTCGGGGTGTGGTGGTAGTGGAACTTTTGTCTTCTTTATCTCATTGTAGTCTGATGATTGGCGAACACCACCGCCCAATGAATAAAAGTGTTTTCTTATGTCTAAATAATGTAGCAGGTAGTAATAATACCTACTATCTGCCCTGTTGGGAATTAAACCAGTATAAGCAGATGTAATTATCCCTTTTTCTTTAACGTAACCAACTCTTAAACTCCTTTTGTCATTTTGTAAGTCTGTCAACCTTAGAACAATATAACCCGGTTCAACGATCTGATATGTTTCAAAGGATTCAGGTATTAAACCATAGTTTTCTTCCTTTTGCTTTCTTATAATATTTCCATAGCTAAGGGATAAAATCAGCGACTCTACCATGCCCTTGTTCTTATTCTTGTTATCCCTGAAAAGTAGGTTGAGGCCAATTAAATCCCAATGTTCAGGCATTTCAGGCAGCCAAGGAATAGAGGTTGATTTATATGTAGGGTATGATGCTCTCATTATTTTTTAAGTACGAATGTGATGATGATGGCTACCACCACCAATGCCCAGGTGATGTAGGTAAGTGTTTGCTGTTTTTTGGCAGCTGTATCTACTGCTGTTTGCAAGGCTGTTTTTGTTTGTTCCAATCCGCTTTGCAGGGCTGCACGGGTTTCTTTCTGGTAATCCTGCATATCCCGTAAACGGTCGGAAATATTACGTTCCAAACCATCCAGACGGCTTTGCACCGATTGTATGGCAGCCATAATACCGGCTACATTGGCATCCAGTTTATCTAACCTTTCAGGAAAATTGATTTTCTCCACCCGTTCGTGGAAGGACTGCACTGTTTCTTTCAACTTGGCAAGGGCTTCCTGCTCCAGCTTTACCTGTTGCTGTATTTCGGTGGTTGTTTTTTGCAGCTTTTTGTTTTCCTCTGTAAAGCCGGAAAGCTCCTTTGCAAACAGGTTCTTTAATTCATCCTTATGCTTTGCATCGTTGCTTTTTACCTCCTGCAACAACTCCACATGCTTTTGCGGAATTGCTTTTACGGTTTGGGTAACCTGCTGAGCCGTTTCTACATGCTTTATAGCAGGTTCTAATTTTTCAATTTCCCTGT
>JAIBAI010000039.1 GCA_019695235.1 Bacteroidia bacterium
GGTGGTCAAACAGCGTTAAAACTGGCCGAAAAGCTCGACCGCTATGGCATTCGTATCATTGGTACCTCATTTAAAAGTCTTGACCTTGCAGAAGACAGAGGTAGATTCTCCACCTTATTAAAAGACAATAATATCCCTTATCCGCGATTTGGTGTTATCGAACATGCTGATCAGGCAGCACCATTATCTCGTGAGTTGGGATTCCCTTTGTTAGTTCGTCCAAGTTATGTATTGGGAGGGCATAACATGAAGATAGTGATTAACGAAGAAGAGCTTGAGAACCATGTGGTAGATTTGTTGAAGGATATTCCGGGCAATAAAGTACTGTTGGATCACTTTTTAGACAAGGCGGTAGAAGCAGAATCTGACTCAATATGCGATGGTGAGAATGTTTATATCATCGGCATCATGGAGCATATTGAACCTGCAGGTATTCACAGTGGCGATTCGAATGCCGTACTTCCTCCATTTAGTTTGAGTGAGAATGTAATTCGGCAAATAGAAGAGCATACCAAAACCATTGCATTAGCTATGGAAACTGTAGGTTTGTTGAATATTCAATTTGCGATTAAAGATGAAATTGTTTACGTTATTGAAGCCAATCCCCGTGCTTCGCGTACTGTTCCGTTTATCTGTAAGGCATACGATGAACCTTATGTGAATTACGCCACCAAAGTGATGTTAGGTCATAATAAAGTAAGCGACTTCAATTTCAACCCGCGTAAGCATGGATATGCCATTAAGATTCCGGTATTTTCATTTGACAAGTTTCCAAATGTTAACAAAGAGCTTGGGCCGGAGATGAAATCAACAGGTGAGGCAATACAATTCATTGAAGGCTTGCATGATGAGAAATTTCAGGAACTTTATTCGGAGCGAAATTTGTACCTGAGTCGTTAATTCAAGCGCTTATTGGTGCGCATAAAGGTTTATCATATAGGTTTGACATCCCTGAATTATCATGTTTCCATTGGTGATGAAGGATATTGGCAAATAAACCACCGGTTGATTTAAACCAAATGCATATTAGATTGTTTTGGTTTAAGTTTGCAGTTTAAGACTTACAAAATCACTTAATTTTCAGCCCTTTCAAATGGAAACTCCTGCTTTACACCAAGAAGAAATAGATGTAAGAGAATTAATCCCGATAAAACGGCATGAGAAGTTATTAAAGATTTTTAGTGAGCTTCCGGTACATGAAAGTTTCATTTTCATCAACGATCATGACCCACTACCGTTGTATTATGAATTCAGATCTATTCACGGTGATGTAGTAGGTTGGGAATACCTCAACAAGGGAGGCCGTGAATGGAAGGTGAAAGTTACCCGTACTGATGCTTCTCTTGGCAAAGAATTCAATGGTGCTTCAACGATTATTGACTTGCGCAGTGTTGCAGCTGAAGACTGGAAGCACGTTGTTTTTCATCGTTACGGTATGATGGAGGAAGGAGATACCATGGAACTGACTTCTGCAGATGAGTTAAAAGAAATTCACGGGATTTTCGTTCAAAAATTCGAAGGAAAACACAGTTGGGTATATCGTAAAAATGAACCAGGCGAGTTGGTTGTTCATATAACCAAGAAAGCATCGAGCGGACTGGGAGACGATGGATATGCGGTAGTTAATGAAATTGACATCAGACCCTTCACCCCTACTGTGCGGCATGAAATGTTCTACAAAGCTTTTGAAGAAATCAAACCGGGTGAGGCATTTGTTTTCATTAATGACCATGATCCCAAGCCTTTGTATTACCAAATGGAGGCTGAAAGCCGTGAACCATTTAAGTGGGAATACTTGATAAAAGGTCCGGATGAATGGAAAGTACGGGTGATTAAAGTGCAGGGCTAATAGCGAATTTGCTTTTCAAGGAGAACGTACGTTCCAAAACTCTGTTTGACGTGCAGGGTTGTGTCTTTTAACTCGTGCATGGTCTGCTTATTCAATAACAGAAGATTTGCTTTTGAGGCAGCAAAATTCTTCGGGCTGCAATAAATGGCGGTTCGCCCGGTACATAATGTCAGTAGCCTGGGTTTTTCAAATGCGATGATTCCTTGCGGAGCGTCGGCCTGCGATAATTTCAGGTATATTGCCTGCATCTCAGAAGTAAAAGCCTGATTGCTTTGAGTCTTTGAATAAGCCATGACATTTTTATAGGTTGCCAAGCTATAGGGCAATAGGTAAATGATTGCAAGAACAGATAGTATATAAGCGGCTCCTTTGAATTGTGTGACAATATGGTTTGAAACCTGAAAGATGAGCAACAAGCATACAGGTATCAACGGAAAGATAAATCGCACACCCTGAATAGCTGGCCAGATTATCAAGATGCTTAGGTAACTCAGCAGGAAAATAGTCAGATGCACATTTTTGCGCCAGTTTAATATTGTGCCAATCGTAGCCAGGCATAGTATAAGCAAACCTGAAAAGAAATTCTCAATTGGAAGTTTAAAACAGGCACCCAGCCACTCAAGGTAATACCTGAATTTAAAGAAATAAGAAGGTGCTGATGAGGCTTTCAGGATTTCCTGGTAATGGTTTTCCTGTCCTCCCGGAAAGTAAAATTTACTTCCTGCCAAAAGAATCACAAATACCCCTAATGGTAGGAGTATGGTTTTTTTCCATTCACTACGTTTTGTATTAAAGAGTTGGTACCCAATAATTGATGGCAATAAAACGACACCAATGTCTCTTATTAGATATGCATAAAACACAGTACATCCTAACAAAATTAATCTGATGGGTGTATTAGGCAATTTGAGCAGGTAGAAGCTTAACAGGCAAAAGAAGAAAAACGGCAGGTCAGATAAAACATTATCTGTAAAGAGCAGTAGCTCATCATTCATTGCCAGCAATACAACTCCAAATACTGCCCAGAAACCTTCCGGTAGGTCTGCTCTTACCAGGCGATAAAACAAAGCAATTGAAGCGATGAGAAAGATTGCACAAAACCATTTTAACACTTTGAAATCAAGGCCATACATGCTATAAACCGGGCTTAGCAGTATTGGGAAGCCTGGCGGATATAGATAGGGGCCGATAAGTTTCTCCGAATGCTGCATAGAGAAACGGTTGGTCTTGGCTAAAGCAGATATCGTACCATCTCCGGCCAAAACCTTTGCCTGATGGATGTACAATGCAAAATCATCGCCCCAGTTATGGCCTTCATGTATCACATTGCTTACCAGATATACCTGCAACAAAATAGCCAAAATGGTTATCCATGCAAGCATTGACACCCTCATTTTCAAAGGCTTACCTTCTTTCACACCGAAACGGGTTTCATCAATTATTTTCTTTGAGCGTTCAAAATAAGTGAAAATGCAGCAATGGGTTTAGCCGTTTGCATATTTTAGGTGTGATTTGTTAAAAAATCGGTTAAAATGTTTTAACAGGCACAAATACCAATCTTCAAGCTATCAATATTTTTGTTTAAATCAATCCGTTACGATTTTAATTTCAGCGAATAATTGGTCTTTAACCCGTCAAACATGAATACAATCAGACGAATTCAATCAGTGATATTTATTGCGTTATTAGCAATGAATACAGCAAGCAATGCTCAATCAGGAACGCTCGACACCACATTTGACCCAGGAACAGGTCTTGAAGGAAGTTCAGATCCTAAAGTGAATGCAATGGTACTTCTGGAAGATGGAAAGATTCTTCTTGGGGGGCATTCAACAACTTACAATGGGGAAACATTCAAAAACCTGGGGCGGGTTAATGAAGATGGCAGCAATGATACCAGCTTTAAACAATACCCTTTATGGCTTAACAACAGCTATATTTACGATATAGCCCTTCAGCCTGATGGGCGTTTTTTGGTAGGTGGTCAATTTGTGAATGCGGGTGCTCTGACGGCGATAGGCCGGTTTCACGCCAACGGCTTGCCAGATACTACATTTCATGATAAATCGGATGATTTTAATATTGTAAATGCGATTGCAATTCAGGCTGATGGCAAGATTCTTATAGGAGGCAGGTTTAGCAGATATGCCGGAAAAGACCGTTTAAACATTGCCCGGCTAAACACTGATGGCAGCCTTGATTCTACATTTAATTCAAGCGGTGGAGGTGCCGGTATTGTAAATCAAACCATAGAAGAAGTTAGAAGCATTGTCGTACAACAAGACCAAAAGATACTCATTGGTGGCACTTTTTCAAAGTACAAAGGCGATGTGCACAAGTACCTTCTGCGCCTAAACGAAGATGGCAGTATTGACGAATCGTTTAATATGGGTACCGGCATATCCGGCATTGTAAATTGCCTTGCATTATACCCTGATGAAAAGATTTTTGTTGGAGGAGATTTCATTCAATACCAGGGTCTTTCAAGGTATCGTCTTGCAAGAATTCAGCCAAATGGTGTGATTGACAGCTCTTTCAATCCTGCTGCTTTTACGCCTTATGCTTCAATTTCAGGTACCAATCGTGAAGTTTACAACGTATTGTTGCAACCTGACGGGAAGATTATTGTGGGTGGTAATTTCAGCAAATACAACAATGTAATACGCAAGGGTATCGTACGGATTAATGCTGATGGCAGCCCTGACAATACATTTACCATTGGGGGAGGCATACAGGTTGGAAATGGAGACGATGGAGATGTATATGAAATGGTTCTGCAGCCAGATGGAAAGGTAGTTGTAGGGGGAGCTTTTGTAAAATACAACAATATTCCTCGCAATAACATCGTACGGTTGAATGGGGATGTAGGGAGCCCGACAGGCTTGCAGCTTCATACGGATAACCAGTTATTTCAATTGTATCCCAATCCTGCGGGTGACCATGTGAGAATCATTACACCTCTTGAAAAATTGAACTACCAGGTTAGTGACATAAGTGGCAAAATAGTTTTAGCCGGACAATCAGGAAAAAATAATACAACAATTGACTTAAGCACTCTGGCAAATGGCATTTATTTTGTTTTGGGAAATGCAAATGATAGGCTTTTGAGTAAAAAATTAATAGTAAGCCGGTAAATAGACCGGGGGTCTAAGTATGATAAAGAAAGTAGCGGATAAAAATGATTCAGGCCCTGGCGTTGAAAAACTAATAAGAGATATTTATATCCTTTTTTCGGAAAATGCTGACCCGTTAAAAGCAGAAAAGATGGAAGCCTATATGCGCAACCAGTTTGCGTTTTTAGGTATTCCATCTCCTCACCGAAAAAAGTTACAGTCGTTGTTTGTAAAGGAACACAAAGCAGCTCTTGCAAATTCTGACCTTGAAAAGCTCGTATATTCTTTATGGGAACAACCTGAACGTGAGTACCAGTATTTTGCCATGGAGATGTATTATGCACTCAGAAAAGTACCGGTAAAGTCTGACCTTCACTTGATAGAATACATGATTCGTCATAATTCATGGTGGGATACTGTTGATTATTTAGCACCCTGGATGCTGGGGCGATGGATGGAGTATTTTCCTGATGAAAAAGAGGGTGTAATTAAACGGTGGCTTGACTCTAAAAACATCTGGTTGCAGCGCTCATGCCTGATTTTTCAATTGCGCTATAAGCAAAGGCTCGACACCAACCTGCTTGAATATGTGATAATTCAGCTAAACGGCACGCATGAATTCTTCATCAACAAGGCAATTGGCTGGATACTCAGAGAATATGGCAAGACCAACCCGGTTTGGGTGAGCAACTTTTGTAAGCGACATACGCTCCACAGCCTGAGTCAGCGTGAGGCAATGCGCATTATTTTAAAGTCAAAATAGCATGTCTTATTGGGCAGCAAACTCTTTTAATGCAGGCAAGGCTTTGCTGTTGAAATCAAACAAAGCCTGATTTTCCCAGGCAGAACCATCTGTTGCCTGCGGGCCTTTCCAGGCGATGAGTTCTGCACCCCAGTAACACAAACCTATACAGCCGACAGATTCATAGGAAATCTCAAGCATCCGGCGAACATATTGCTTCTGCCCTTCGGGTGTTGCAGGGTATGTAGGCAGAATGAGCTGTTCAGACAAGCCAAGCACATTATTTGTTAAATCATTCCAGTGAAGTGTAAATGGATAGGATGTTTCAGCAATCAGCACCTTTTTGCTAAACGTGGCCGCTAAATCATCAATAGTTTGCTGCAGCAGTTCCAGTGATTTTCCATGCCACATAGGATAATATGAAAGGCCAATAATATCGTAGTCGAGAGATTTTACTTTTTCAAAGAACCAAGCGGCATTCTCAATTCCAGCATAATGAAGAATAATCCTGGTTTGTGGTGCATAGGTTCGTACAGCCTCTATGGCAGTATTCATTAGATCAATAAATTGAGCATAGTTATTTTCAATATTTCCTAAGGGATGCAGAAAACCGGAATTAATTTCGTTGCCTATTTGTACAAAATCGGGCTGTATTTCTTTTACAACCTTTGCGGTATAGCGCAACAAACTGTCTTTTAATACCGGCAAATCAAGCGCTTGCCATTGTTGTGGAATTTGCTGATGCCCCGGGTCAGCCCAGGTATCAGAATAATGAATACTTAACCAAATTTTAAACCCTTTTGATTTTAGTAATTGTGAGTATGCATGTACCTCTTCAAAGCCAGAATGTGAATTTACCGGATTCACCCAAAGCCTTAAACGAATGGTATTGATTCCGGCTTTCTGTAACATATCAGGGAGCTCAACCTCATCTCCCAATTCATTGTAATACAACTGGTTTGCGGCCACAATTTCCGGAAACGACGATATATCAACAGCTTTCAGCAATGTTTTTTCGGGAGTCATTTCCTGTATCTTCTCTTCTTTCTTACAAGCTGAAAGAAGAACCAGAGAAAGAAACAAGAAAATAACCCGCATGAAAAACCTTGTTTATTACATTCTATTCAGACCATCTAAATGTTTTCAGATGCAAGCCGGCCAAATCGAGTACCCTGTCAATGACAGTGGCAGCGAGCGATTCAAAATCTGCGGGTTTGCTGTAAAAAGATGGGCTTGCCGGACAAATGATTCCACCAGCTTCAGTGATGGCAGTCATATTGCGCAGATGTATCAGGTTATACGGAGTATCCCTTGGCACCAGGATAAGTTTCCGGCGTTCTTTCAGTGCCACATCTGCTGCACGCGTAATCAGATCGTCGGAGATTCCAGCGCTGATTCTACCCATGGTTCCCATAGAGCAGGGACAAATTATCACGGCATCATACCGGGCTGAACCGGAGGCAAAAGGCGCAAAGAAATCTTTTCGGTCATATATTTTAAAAGGGTATTTATCTATCAGCCCATCACCAAGTTCATACGACCACACATCAGGTGCATTCGATGAAAGCACGATACCCACCTCCTCCAGCTGGTCATGCAAGTGCACCAGTTTATCCAACAAAACTTTTGCATAAATAGCACCACTGGCGCCTGTAATTCCGATAGCAATTTTCAGTTTCATTAAAATAAATAGCTTAAACGCGCCATAATACTGGAGCTATATTGCCCACGATTCAAGCGATAGCTGGATTTCTGATAATGGTTTCTTACGGGAAACATTGTACTCAGGCTACGGACATTCAGACCCCATTTTTCTTTAAACCACCATGTTCCGCCAAACCCCCAGGAAATATCAAGCGGCTTAAAATGTTCGCGTGATGAATAGGGTCCTCCAAGCTCGCCGAAGGTATCTTCTTCGTACCATTTGAAGAGTACACCAACAGAAGGCCCTGTTTCGAGTTCAATTTTTGGCCTTATTTTATATTGTACCATAAAAGGTACTTCAATATAATGCAGCCGTAGAAGGTAAAAAGTAGGTACAGAATCGCGTGGGCTGATATTTTTCCGGCTACCTTTTCCGAGGTATGCAATCTCCATCTGTACCGACCATTTTTCTCCAAATGGAAGGCGCAAAAGTAATCCTGCTGCAGGGCTCAATTTATCGTAGCCCGCCAGGTCATCACCTGTAATCTGGCTGGTATTTATCCCTGCCATTGCCCCTCCGACAAACTTTTGTGCATGATTTTGCTGGGTAAAGAGCAGCAATAATGAAAGTAAAATAACAATTCTCAGGGAGCCCATACTTTTGCATTTTCAACCTGAATTACTTCCCTGTCTGATGCTCTGTAAACAATCGCAACTAACGACATGCGTTTTTCATTCCATTGCGCCGGAAGCGTATAGGTATGTTCAGTTTTAAAAGTCTGACCAGCCGATAAATTGTTGCCATTGCTGATGGTTGCACCCCAACTACCATTTAGCGATGTTCTTAATACATAACGATGGTAATAGTTCAGTACTTCGCCTTCGGGGAGGGCATAGTTTTTCTGAGGGCTTTGCAGGCTGTCTTCAAGCAGGTAAAGAAGATAATAAAGCTGCTCTGGTACATCATGCAGCAATTTAAAGTCAAGCGTTACCTCCATTTTACGAGACGCTGCCGTGTATGTTGGCGATATAGCAACAGAAAGGTCGGCTTGCTGATTGACAAGGGGGGCCACTTTCGACGGCCAATCCTGATGGTCTAGTACCTTTTTTCCATCAAAATCTTTCCGGTTCACCATTCCTTTGGGCAACACATCTCCAATGCCGTAAAAGGCAGCGAGGTCAGTACCTGCAGTTGTTTTGTAATTCGCTGAATATTTACTTCCTGCTGGGTCGGCGAAAAAGCCTACATGTATGCATACAGGCACTATCTGTTCGCCATAAAGACTATGAAGTTGTTCTGTTATTGCTGCAGCTTCTGGGCAATTTCCACATGTATGACCCGTGAAATCTTCCAGTAAAACCTTCCGTTTTACCGTACCTGTGTCAACATTCACTTTTACTTTTTCACCATAAGGGCCTTCAATCTTATCACAAGATAAAAGACATATACATCCGGTAATAAGAAATGTACGCAATAAGAAAGGTACAGTTGTAAAAACCCGGAGTGGAGCAGCTTCGTAACGTTTAATAAACTTCATATTTATCACAGGAAATTTCATTAGAAACTACTCAGAACTGAGAGATACAAGCCATTTGAAGCTGGCACATTGCGGCACACACCACCAACGCAAAAAATTCCGGCACGTTGCTTTCCATAACTCAACATTATACGATTCTCTTTCAATGTGTATCCAGCTGAAGCGTTCAAATAATGAATACGTTGTGCGGCATTATTATTACCGTAGTTGTATTGGTCAATTAAGGCAACAAACCAATTTGGTGAGTAGGTATATTCAAGCAATGCCATTGCCCAACTGCCCAGGTCCTGTTCGGTTAACAAGCCCTGCAACTCCATACGCAGATTGTGTTTTTGGTTTAATTTATAACTAACATCGCCAACGAACATATTTGCATAAATCGTTCCATACCCTTTCAACCCTTGTACTACATCTTTATTGTACACCCAGTAAAGGTACATCAACGTAGCTTTGATATTTCGGTTAAATTTCCTGTGAATCTCAATGTGCAGGTCACGGAAGTATGTTTCGTTTGAAATACCGAAAAATGGTGATTCGTATCCAAAAGTATCGTTAGCAGCAGGTGTTTTTTTTATGCCATTTGTACCTGAATAATTCAGGGTTATTTCTGTACCATACTTCCCTCCAGCTTTACTGCCTTTTGGAATGATAAAGTTCAGTTCTGCCTGAAAGCCCATTTCTCCATTTGGCTGGGTGGCATAGGGATAGATTGTTGCAGGCAGGTTATAGGTGTGTTGCCGGGTGAGTGCCGGGAGGTAATTGATATTAGCTCCTATGCCTGTTGCGGTGCGGTCTGAGCGAAAATCAAAGTTATCGAGGCGTTTAACGGCAAGTAACAAGCCAAAGCCTTTTGATGCATAAGTACCTGTAATAGTCAAGGCTTGTCCGGGCCGGTAAATCATTTTATTTACTGCAGAGGGGTCATTCGATTTAAAAGCATACTCAGCGAAAAAAGAGAGTCCTTTCCGGTTAATATGGATGCGTCCTCCCCCTGTTGCCACGTTCTCAGGAAGTTTGTAAACAGGGTCTTCATCCGCCTGAAATCTGCTAATACCGCTCCCTCCGATACTTATTCGGGTTAAGGAAGAATCCCATGCCGGAATCAATTCATTCAGGTTAATTTCAATATCAGCCGCCCTTACGATACCCGGGCTCAGGGTAAAAAATGTGCGTTGTTTGGCAATCAAGCCTTTGATATAAATACCTTTTGGGAGGTGATAAGCCACTCTTACGCCTTCGAAAGCGTTGTCATAACCAAGGCCCCGCTCTTCGTAGCTACGTAGCATAATACCTGAGCCAAATTGCTCGTAAAAATTTCCAACAGTGGCTTCCAGGCGGTCGTTTTTATAGGATGCAAACTTGAAAGGGATGCCAGAACCTTTATACCTTGAATCAAAGCCTTGCATAACATTCAGGTAATTTTCGTAGCGAATGCCGGCAGTAAAATCTCCTTTTGTGTACCAGAGATTCATAAATCCATTGC
This sequence comes from Bacteroidia bacterium, assembly GCA_019695235.1. Classification (GTDB taxonomy): domain Bacteria; phylum Bacteroidota; class Bacteroidia; order M30B66; family M30B66; genus JAIBAI01. The sequence goes on from JAIBAI010000039.1 coordinate 10,370, forward strand.
TGAGAATTTTCTCTTTCACCAGTGGTGCGCCAATAGATGAATCTTTTTGATAATACTGTGCCTCTACCTGGAAGTTACCATGAATTTCGCCAGGTAAATTTATCTGCGCCGACACAATTACTGATTGTAACAAAATAATCAGGCTGCCGGAAAAGCGAAGATGAAAGTAAAGTAATCGAAGCATGAATTATTCATTCACCGGTACTCCGGCGCTTAGTTTTTTCACCCGTTCGAAAAGATTAAACTCATCCCCCTCGGCGTAACTGTTGTGCTGCCAAACAATTTCACGATTGCCATTCAACAGAAAAGTGTGCGGCACCAGATTTACATTCAGGGCGCGTTTCAGGTCGGCATTCACATCAATATACACCTCATAATCCCAACCTTTGCCCAAAACAAATGGGGCAACACGGGCCTGATTTCGGGCGTCGTCAATAGAGATTGCCACAATTTTCACCCCTGTTTCTTCCTGCCAATGACTGTAATGTTCGGCCATATTGGTTAATTCAGTAATGCAGGGTTTGCACCAGGTTGCCCAAAAACTCAGGATAATTGGTTTCCCATCGTTGGCAATTTGGTCGGAGCTTAACAGTTTTCCTTCAAGTGAACGCAGGTTCACCTGTGGTAGTGTACGGTTTTGCTGTGCCTTTGTATTTGACAGCGATAGCAACAGTACAAATAAAACCAGGAGGCTTCTTATCATCGGCTGATTGAAATTTTCCTTGTTGTTTGCCTTGCACCTGCATTGAGTTGTACCAGATACATACCATCAGCCAAATGACTTAAATTGGTATGCAATACTTGTGTACCCTGCGGATAGGTCCCCAACGATTCATGATGTACCAATTGCCCGGTAGTGTTGAATATGTTGATACTAAATGGCTCATTTTGACCACCTTCAGCACGGATGAACAATTGTCCATTACCCGGATTTGGGAAGAAGCTTGCAACCACTTCATGCGCTGCAGGAGCAATACCTACAGTAACGTCTTCGTCAAAAGCAGCCTGGTACACGTGTTTACCGACGCCCATGTCCTGTACCCAGGCAACGGTGGTATATCCAACAATATCAGAACCCCAAAAATTATAATTTCCTTTTTTTACGTCTCCGGCGACCACTTTATAGCTGGTTTTAAACACAATAGGAACATCTGGTTGCATGGCAGGCAGGGTTTGTCCGGCAGGGTTTGGCAACATCTTGCGCATTGCATGAATAAATTCGGTTTCTCCATTGTAACCATTGTATTCGTAATAATCTTCTGTTAAAGCTACAAACAGGCGTGCCCCGGCAGCTCTTTCAATATAGGGGGTAACAGTTACAGTGGTCACCAATGAATCGTTACGGGAAATTGTTTCCAGGTCAATCTTCATCACCGCTGGTTTCTCAAATGCCTTTGCGATGGTAGTTCTGGGGTAATCCCAAAATTCCTGGCCATTTGCATACAGATTCGGGGTTTGGGTTACATTGTATGAACTTGCACGGGCACCGGCATCAGCGTTAAAACTGGGGTCATTGCCTGGTGCCGGAAAGTTCATGTGGTATGTCACGGCAGCCACCCGGCTGTTGGGTTTATTTGCGCCGTAATCTTCTAACATAATTGGGATAAATGTTTGGTTATACAATGAACAGGGGCTGCAGGTTGAAGAAGTAAACTCTTCTACCAGTGCGGTTCGTTGAACTGCCCTGGTGGCGACGGTAGTAGAAGCGTTGCCATAATTATCTGTAGTGTCCACATCTGCCTGGTCGTTCGGAAGCGACACTTTCACTTTCAGGTTGTAATTGCCTGGTGTAGAAATAGCCCATTTCGTTGGATGCGTCAACACAGCAAAGCCTAACGGCCTGATGCTCAAGGTGTCTATGCGAGCCACCTGTGTACTTCCGTCGTTTACAGTATATTCAATAGTTAGTGAACGAAGGGTATCAGCACCCATGTTTCTGATTGTTGCACTTATGTCGTTATTACCTTGTACCACATATTCGGGCATGGTAAAACTTGTAAGTTTCACCTCATTGGGGGGTGGTAAATAGAGCCGTATATTGTCGAAGCAAACGCCAAAAAGCCAACCACCTGCATCATTGTATTTAAAGCCCACCATGATACCCTTGTTTCCTGTAAAGCGACTCAGGTCAACTTCATAATGCTCCCAACGCAATGAAGCGCCAAAAGCACCCAAGGACTCCCAGGTAAGGCCTGAATCAACAGAAACTTCAAGTGTTGTCTTTTCTACTTTTGCGCCTATTCTTCCATTAACGCAGTAAATATCCAAGGCGAGAAAAAGACTGGTAAGCGTTGAATCAAGCGGAATGTATGGCGTTTTTACAAAGTCTTTCGATTTATTACAAGTATTGCACTTGTCGTCATTGGTAGCAATAAAACGTCCGGTTCCTTCAGGGATAGGGAACTCAGAACTAGAAAGGCTGGTACTTGTTCCTGACAAAAAGCCGCCATCGCTTGCAAGTGTTTCCTGTGTCCACCCGGCAGGCAAAGATGTATCAGCAGTGGTTTCAAAGTCTTCAAAATACAATGTTTGTGCCCTTAATGTAAGCCCTGTAAAGGCGATAAAAAATAAGCTGAGTAGCGTATGTTTCATAATGCTAAAAACATTTGTTCAAAGTTTGTAAAAGGGCTAAAATATGATAAATACTTTATGAAATTGATACAATTTTCATATATTTGCTTTTTCAACTATTTTCCCGTCAAGAATGCGTAAACTACTACCTGTACTACTGTTTTTTCTATCAGGAACGCTGGTGTTACAAGCCCAGGGAAGCTTACGTATTGAGAATGCTGTACGTTTTGTAAGTGGTATAACCAGTGAAGACCTTAGTGCAGGAGCGCACGTACGCAATATTTCCAATACTGACCGCCGGGTGAAGGTGCGCTCTGAGGTGATTTCAATTCCGGAGGGGGGGCAAACTTATTTTTGCTGGAAAGAATGTTATACCCCTGCGATTACTGATGCCCCTGAATACATTGAGATTCCGGCGGGAGAATCTGTCAGTAATTTTTACGGCTATTATCGCCCGAATGACATCAACGGAGAAGCAAAGGTGCGTTTTATCTTTTACAACACCAACGAGCCGGGCGACTCTGTACATCTTGAAATCAGCTTTGCAGCAAATGCAGCTGCCATTGCACCGGCAAAAGAAATTAAACTTGAAGCCTACCCTAACCCTGCCTCCAACGAGGTGATGATTAGCTTTGTAAAGCCAGGGGGTCAGGATGCATGGCTTGACCTGTTTAATATGCTTGGCAACAAGATTCAGTCAGTGAAGATCAGTGGCACCGATGGCACTGCCCGAATTGAAACTTCTTCGCTCAAGTCTGGCATTTACTTTTACGCGTTGCGGGGCTCCGGCAAGCCTCAAAGAATCACCATCAAGCATTGAACCTGCTTTTCACCTTAATTAGTCGCTACCAAAAGCCAATCATCGGCATGGGGCAGCTCATTTTCACAGGGCTTTTCCTCATCGCCTTTGTAATAGTTATTTTTTTGGCTTTCAGGAAAGAAAAGCAAATAACTAAAATTCATTTTGGCAATGCAGGGATGTTTGCATTAGCCATAGGTGGAGGGATTCTTTTAATGATTCTGGTAAAGATTTTTCTGCGCCAGGCGAATTAAGGCAGCCCGACCCTCTTCATTATCTCGGCAAATTCACTCAGCATCATCGCTGTAGCTCCCCATACCCTGTGTTGTTGTATGTCGTAATACGGCGCTGAGATGGCCAAGCCTGGTGCTACTTTGTGTGCTGTTTCTGCAATTTGTTGTTCACGCAGCCAGGGTATCAGTGGTTCATGAATTAACAATTCAACCTCATGTGGGTCAGGCTTCCACTTTGGTTCTTCAGGCATAATACCTACTACCGGAAAAACCATGATGTTGCTGGGCGGTATGTAGAGCGGACTCATCACCCCGGCAACCCTTATTTCATGTTCAGCAACGCCCACTTCTTCGAAAGTTTCTCTTAGCGCCACCTGAACCGGATCTGATTCGCCCGGGTCAAATTTACCACCGGGGAAACTAACCTGGCCGCTATGCACGCCGTCGTACACTTTGCGCAGGGTAAGTAAAATACAGGGCTCATTAAAGTGGTTGAAGTAAATAGGCACTAAAACCGCAGCTTTCCGGGGAGGGTTGTCGGGCTGTAAAAATGCTGCCCGCCGGCCAATAGGAGCCATACGCAACTGTGCTTCCTCGCCGGGTAATGGTTGCGAAAGAATTTCACAAATTTTAGGATACAGTTGCGCTGAATTCATTTTACCTTACGGCTTGCGCAAATATCAGAAATAAAAGTATTTGCTAAAATGTATGCAAGCCGTATTTCAGGCGTTGATTTGAGCCGCCTTCTCTTTTTCCTTTCTGAATACATCCGCGATTAATAGCGAAAGATCAAAAAACAAAATTTTACTGTGTGCATTCCTTTCCGCATGAAACACTGCTTCGTCAATGTATTCAGTAATTATACTGTAATTACCTGGATGGAAAAACTTTCTGAATTTATCAAGAAAAGCCTTTTCAGAAGGTGTAACGTGGGCCAATGACGCTTCGCTGTTCATTAAAAGCGTTTGCCGGATAATATACAGTGCGTATGAAAAAAAACCTTTTTGCCATTCACGGGTCTCTTTGGCAAACAAATCGGTGAGTCGAATGAGCTCCGGAACCATAAAACCATAACAGCTTTGCATCCAGGTACGAAAAAGGTCTAATTGTGCTTCAGCCTCATCACCATGCTGCAAGAGCCATCTTGCCTGCACCACATTACCTTGTGCGATTTCAGCAGCCAAATTGCACCTGCCTGTGTCAAGCTGGGTGATTTTTTGTAAAACTGACGTGGCCTCCGGTATGGTCAAACGATTCACTTTTACAAGCTGGGTTCTTGAAAGTATGGTTTTGAGCAGGCTATCGTACGACTTAGTAACCAGAATAATCAGTGTTTTATCTGGTGGTTCTTCAATGGTTTTGAGCAGGCGGTTTGCGGCTTCTGCCCTCATTTTTTCCGGAAGCCAAATCAGTACAAAGCGGTATTCAGACTCAACAGGTGATAAACTTAATGCCTTGATAATTTCATGGGCTTCAAAAGCAGAAATAAACGGTTGTTTATTGCCTATATCGAGTACGTCTACCCAATCTTCAAGCCCTAACCAGGGGTTTTTAAGGTAGGCCTCGCGCCACTTGACAAGAAACGGAGTGGTATGCAATGAGTCTGTGCTTCCTTCCTGATTTACCGGCAATGCCATGTACAAGTCAGGGTGAATTAACTTGCTCATTTTCAGGCACGAAGGGCATGTTCCGCAACTATCATCAGCCGTTCGCGCTGTGCAACTAATGTATTGCATAAAAGCCAGAGCCAGCGGCAGGGCACCGGAACCTTCCCTGCCAGAGAAAAGCTGTGCATGCGAGACTCTTCCCTCCGCCACGTTTTTACATAGCTTCAGCTTAAGCTCATCATGGCCGGGTATTTCTCTGAATTGCATGCTGCGAATATACGCCGGAAAGCAATGAAATTTTTATCTGCCCCGCATTTGAAAAGTGTTAAGGTCTGAAGATGATTTAATTTATTAGGGTTCGAATACTCATTAAAATTAACGAATTTCGCAGCCCATTACAAACGATATGTTACACATTGAAAATGCATCATTTGCCGGGAAAAAGGTCCTGGTCAGGGTTGACTTTAATGTTCCGTTAAACGAACAGTATCAGGTAAGCGATGACACCCGTATCAGGGCAACTATCCCCAGCATTCAGAAAATTATTGCCGGAGGTGGTGCCGTTATTTTAATGTCGCACCTTGGTCGCCCAAAGGGTGGCCCGGAAGCCAAATACTCGCTGAAACATATTGTTCCGGTACTTGAGCATTTAATAGGCCGCCAGGTTTTGTTTGCTGGTGACTGTATTGGTGAAACAGCCAAACATGCAGCATCAAATTTAAAGTCGGGCGAAATTCTTTTATTAGAAAATCTGCGTTTTCATCCGGAAGAAGAAAAAGGGGATGTTGAATTTGCCAGGCAGCTTTCCGTATTGGGAGATATATACATGAATGATGCATTTGGTACTGCCCACCGTGCACATGCTTCAACTGCTGTTATTGCACAATTTTTTCCGGAGAACAAATTGTTCGGCTATGTAATGCAGGGAGAAATTAACGCCATTGACAAGGTGCTGCTTCAACCTGAACGGCCATTTACTGCCATTATGGGTGGCGCAAAAGTAAGTAGTAAGATTTCAATAATTGAAAATGTACTTGACAAGGTTGATCATCTGATTATTGGGGGTGGCATGATGTTCACATTTGTTCGTGCCTTGGGCGGGCAAACAGGCTCATCACTGGTAGAAGAAGATCGTTTAGACCTTGCGTTACAACTCATTGAGATGGCACGTCAGAAAGGGGTTCAGCTCCATATACCCACCGATACTATTGCGGCAGATGCCTTTAACGAGAAGGCAAATACACAGGTTTGTGCTGTCGGAAATATTCCGGATGGCTGGATGGGTCTGGATATTGGCCCTGCAAGCATCGCACAGTTTTCAAACGTTATCACTGCTTCCCGAACCATCCTTTGGAATGGCCCGATGGGGGTATTTGAAATGGAAAAGTTCTCAGGCGGCACTCGTGCACTTGGTGAAGCGATTGTTAAGGCTACCAACAGCGGAGCTTATTCACTTGTTGGCGGTGGCGATTCTGTAGCAGCTGTCAATAAATTCGGCATAGCTGAGGCTGTTTCTTATGTTAGTACCGGGGGCGGTGCACTTCTTGAGTACATGGAAGGCATTGAACTTCCGGGAGTGAAGGCAATAAGAGGTTAAGGTTCTGACTCAGGCAGTTGGAAGCCAAGTGACAATTCACCCGTGAAGGCCCCCGGAGGCCATCTGACAGGCAGATAGGTATAGCGTGCTATTAAACCTGCTTTCAGGTATGGGCCTGCTTTTACTGAAACTTCGTTGCGGATTTCCAACTCTGGCGCCGTTTTTGATTCTATGCTCCAGAACATAAATGAATAATGCTCCCATTTTACTTGTTTAGATAAAGCTTGCGTAAATGCACATTCAAACCGCGCTCCTCCTTCAGCGGCAAACAAGTGTTCAGCCGTTTCAGCAGCTACTTTCGGGATGGCATACCAGGTAAACTTAGCCCCTACCAGGGCAAAATTTAATTTTGACTCGGGCTTCCTGGTAAACACAAGACCAAGGGCCGGATACAATATCATTGGGCTTGCAGGTCCGGCAATCATTACCCGTCTGGTTTGCCCCGAACTGTCAGTTTTAACCCGGTTCTGTGGGAACTTCTGCGTTTGAATAACCATCCCCGCCTGATAGCCAATTACTTGATCTTGTTTTGCCTTTTTTATCTCGATGGTGGAACGTACAAAATCACGACTTAGAACTGATTGAGTGTCTTTGTTAAATGCAGCATGCGTTTCATCAAAAAGATTCAATTCTGTATGCAGCAATTTACCCTGCACACTGAGCATTTGCTTAAAAGTTGACTGGGCACTCCATTTACATCCCATATTGCTTCCTTTGGCTGCCATCATCACATCCCAGCTTCTCTCTACAGTTTTTGACTTGGATACAGCTTTTACCTGAATGGGGTCTATCAGCCGAATCTGAGAATGGTCAACGCTGCAGGGGTCATCTTGTGCTATCAAACATGGAGCAATTCCAACCATCAGAAATAGAATAAAACACTGCATACTCAGGGATAAATTCACGCTATGTTCAGCCTTTTAATGAGTGTTGTTTTGAGGGCTTTCAGGCTCGCTAATTAAATATTTAAGCGCCCATTCCTCGCGGACATCACAATTGATCTTATAAAATAAAATTTCGAGATCAGGTCGTTCCTTACAAATTTTTTCTATTTCGTTAAAGAAATTTTTATTTTTCTTATCTCCTGCATAGGTGTTCCAATAGTAAACAATCGTCAGATCCCCCCCCCGAGGCGGGTTAACAACTGGTTCGCCTTTGTAGTATTGCCAAAACCTTGTCTCTTGCGCAAAGGTTCGTCCAGAATCAAGCAATACTGAATCTGATAGCTGATACGAACGTAAGAAATTTTCGACCGTTCCCAGGCATTTCGTTTTAGTTGTATCTCCATTATAAATCACTTCATAACCGTTCTTATCGAACAAATTGGGTTGCCTCTGACTATTCTTGAATTTTTCAAAAAAAACATCGTTGTGCAGGTAAAAAATATTATTCGGGTTAATTTTTTTCTTCTGAATATAATTCTGAATACCCGTTTCATTTTGAATAGAGGGCATTATTGTACCAGAAAGAAGAATGCGAAACATTGAACAGCTGTTCAAGCTAAGAACTAGCAAAATTGAGAGAAATGTTTTCATGATTAGATAGGTTAAAGGCGGGAGGAAAATCCTCCCGCCTGGTTAAAATTATTTTGCACTCGTTTTTACATTGGTACTATATGTACCATCAATGTTCTTATTTATTTTATAATTTCCTTTTAGTAACTTAACCTGACGATACCCCAAACTGGTTGACAGCCGGTTATCCAAAACGATGTCTTTTTCAAGCACAAAGCCACCTGATAAATCAATTACCAACCCGTCAAAAATGATATTCAGAAGTTGCCTTGCTGAAAATATCAAACATATTTTTGTTTTTCCTTTTTGGTCAGGTTGGGTATTTGAGAGAGAGACGTCGAATTCAACACTGGTACATGACAAACCCGCACCAGTACAGCCTTTCTCTCTTATCCCGATCTCGCCGCTTAGAAACGCACAAACACTTGCGGAAGGGTAGGTGTACTCTTTTTCAGGTTCTTTTGCTTTCTCCTTGTCGGGCAAATTCGCCAGGAGTGTTGTTGAAAATAGAAATGTAAATATGACAGGTAATAGTTGAATCGTTTTCATAATTGTTAATTTTAAATTTATAAGTATTTATGCTAAATTGTTATTATTCTGTTTCAATTAAGGTGAGGCGAACAGGGCTGCCGGTTTTAAATACTCTCCCGAAGATTTAAAACCCTTGAATTATTAGCGCATAGGCATTCAAATAAAAATGATTAATAAGGTAGTGTTATTTACGCACCTTTGAACTAAACGATACCGTTGCGGTGCCATCGGTATTATTTTTTACTTTATAGGTACCCTGAAGAATTTTTACTTCTGAGTATCCTAACTGTGCCGAAAAACGGGAATCAATTTTGGTGTCTTTTTCAACAATGAAATTTGTAGAGCCGTCGTTGATTTCCTGCGGAAAAGTCATTTGTAAATCTTCGCGATGGAATACCAGACAGGTCTTAAATTTGCCTTTCCGTTGTGGCTGCGTATCTGCAAGCGAGAATTCATACTCTATAGATGAACAAGAAAATCCAAGGCCGGTACAGCCATTGGCTTTAATCCCGAATTTGAACGATAGATATGAACATACCGAAGCATTGGGCGCCACTTTTTCTTCTTCTTTTATTTTATCCTTATCGGGTAAATTGGCCATCAGGGAATCAGCAAGAAGAAACAAACTAAATAGACTAAGGAGAAGTGATTTCATAATTTCTAATTTTTAAGTTTATAATTTTTTACTCGTAAATAAACCGTTTCAAAATTGTTTGGCGAACGGGGCTGCCTGCTCAAAATATTCAATAGAAAATTTAAAGTCATTTTTTAATAATTCATTTCATATAAAATATTTTTATCAAATGTAAGAACATATTGCCAAAAAGTATTTTGCATACAGTGCAAAAAAATTGCACGGTATGCAAAACAATTGTAGCAAATGCTGATTTACCTTAGCCTTCATAAGTATTTTTTTTATTTTATTTTTAATCCTATATATTATGAATGCACATTTAAGAATTCGCCGTTTTAGAGTTATGCGTCACTTATCGCAAGAGTTTATGGCCGGAGAACTTAAGATTGACACCTCCAGCTATTGCAGAATTGAAAGAGGCAATATCCCAATTTCAGTAAAAAGGCTTGAAAAAATTGCCAGCATTTTAAATGTAAGCACTGAAGAGCTGGTATGCGCGAAGCAGGGCCCAACCTTTCGCGAGCGGCCATCAACAAATGAAGCCCTTGGCCATATTATCAGGCAATTAGAAACTGAAATCAGGTTATTGCGTGATGAAATGGAGCATTACCAGCCATCCAGGGGAGTTTCAGCACCCAATGTGCGCCACAGGTAGCATTTGTGTACCTTTGGGGTATGCAAAAAAGAAAGTTTCTGGGCATCATCCCCGCCAGGTATGCCAGTAGCAGGTTTCCGGGCAAGCCCCTGGTTGACATTTTAGGAAAAACCATGATTCGCAGGGTCTATGAGCAGGCTTCCCAATGCCGTTCGCTTGACCAGGTAGTAGTGGCAACCGATGACGAACAAATCGCAGCAGAGGTTCAAAGCTTTGGTGGCCAGGTGGTGATGACCAGCGCCGATCACCCAAGCGGTACCGACCGTTGTGCCGAAGTAGTGGCTAAAACAGGTACAGCGCCTGATTCAATTATTATCAACATTCAGGGTGATGAACCATTCATAGACCCCGAACAAATTGACTTGCTCTGTACCTGTTTTCACCAACCTGAGGTTGAACTTGCAACCCTTGTTCGGCGCTTTTCTTCAGGGAACGACATCCTCAACCCCAACACCATAAAAGTGGTGCTTGACACACAGGGCTTTGCACTCTATTTCAGCCGGTTACCCATTCCTTTTGAACGTGATGCCCGCCAGGGAATGCTACCTGATGTCAATGCACATTTTCAACATATCGGGCTCTATGGTTATCGTGCTGCAACCTTGCTTGAAGTGGCCAAACTTCCTCCTTCTAAGTTAGAATCTACTGAGAAACTTGAGCAATTGCGCTGGCTTGAACACGGCTATCGCATTATGACGGCCTTGAGCGAACACGAGAGCTGGAGCGTAGATGCCCCTGAAGACCTGAAAAAGATTTACGCACGTTTTTCTTAAGCTGAAAGCATGTATATTTGAGCAAATGGATACGGGCAGCTTCGACAATCGTAAATCACTAATAGCCAGAGAGATTCACACTCTGCTATGGTCGCACAATTGCGTTATTATCCCTGGATTTGGCGGATTAATCGGTAATTATAGCCCTGGCAATTCTCATCCGGTAAGCCATGAATTCAATCCTCCGTCGAAGCAAATTGCTTTTAATAAGCACCTTCATCGCGACGACGGCCTGCTGGTACAGAATCTGGCCGCTCGTTTGCAACTTGATTTTAACGCTACACGTACCTGGCTTGATGAAACTGTAAATACAATTCGTGAACGGCTACAAGCTGGTGAAGGATTCAAGCTAAAGGAGGTAGGAGTTTTCAGGCTGGATGTCGAAAAAAACATTCAGTTTTATCCTGAAACACACCAGCAATTCTTACCACAAGCCTATGGTTTGTATGCATTTCGTGCAGTACCTGTTCAACGGTTTCAGCGCACCATTCCACAGCCGGAGATACAGGTTCTTGCCCCGGTACCGGTCAAAAGATTATTTCCTGGTAAAACGCTGCGCAAGAAACTGCTTAGGTTAAGTCCCTTGTTACTTTTAGCCCTATTGCCGCTTTTCAAAGACCAGGTTTCTTTTGAAGACGCTTCAACAAAGCTCAAAGTGAATCCGTTTCCAACAGAGAAGGCAATGGTTCAGGTGATGCCAGTCAAGACCTATTTTGAACCCGTTTTACGCAAAGCAATTCTGGCTGAACCATCAGGATTCAGTGCGGCATCTGCCAGAATTTTTATTGTTGCCGGATGTTATTCTAACGACGAAACCGCACTTGGTCGGGTAGAATACCTCAAAGCAAAAGGTTTTGATGCAGCAGTACTTGACCTTACACCAGCCGGTCTATACCGCGTGGTTTATGGTGGTTACGATGATATCGAGCTGGCGAAGTCAGAGATGGAAAAAATCACCAAAGGCCTCAACGAAGATGCCTGGCTGCTGATTCGTTAATACACCAATGAAAAATATTCTTACCATTCTTATGATATTGCCTTTTTGTGCAATGGCACAAAAAGGCAAGCGCAACAGCTCCGGCAATGCAGACTTTATCATCCAGGAATCAATATATCAGGCTGCTGTTTCACGATACGACTTTGAAGTAGCCACATCAGCACTCTATCAAATGATTGCCTTACATCCGGAGCGGAATGATTTGAAAGATTCACTCTGTATTACCTATTTCAAAAGAAGTTTGTTCTATCAGGCGAACCAATTGGCTGAAGAAATTTTACGGGAGCAGCCTGAGAATATTCCGATTCTTGAAATCGCAGCCTCGTCACAGGAAGAATTGGGCGACTACCTTGAATCATTGAACCGCTTTGAATATCTGTACACCAAAAAAAAGGACTTATATATCCTTTATAAAATCGCATCGCTTCAATATTATCTGAAGCGTATGGGTGAATGTGAGCAGTCGCTAAGTCGTATTTTGGCCGACAGCACCAGTGTAAACAAAACTGTTCCTATCTCAGCGGGCGATAAAGGGCAAACAGGCCAGCATGTGCCCATTGCAGCGGCAGCATTAAATATTCAGGGGGTGATTCTACTTGAGTTGAACAAAACAGAGGAAGCAAAGAAACGCTTTGAACAATCACTCTCAATAATGCCCAATTTTCAGATGGCCAAAGCAAACCTTGATTATCTGTCAAAGACAGGTACGAAGGGTAATTAATCTTCCTGGCGATTGGCAATAAGGTACAAGACTGCCATACGAACCGCTACACCGTTTTCAACTTGATCGAGAATTATCGAATGGTTGCTAACAGCCACATCAGAGGTGATTTCTACCCCACGGTTGATAGGCCCCGGGTGCATAATTACAAGTTCCTTATTCAGGCTCTCTAATAAGTTGCGGTTTAGGCCATACAACATGGTGTATTCACGCAGAGAAGGAAAATACTTTATATCCTGGCGTTCAAGCTGGATGCGCAACATATTGGCTACATCGCACCAGTTTAATGCCTTTCTGAGGTCAGTTTCTACTTTTACATTGAGTTGTTCAATGTATTTCGGAATTAATGTTGGTGGCCCGCAAACCATCACTTCTGCACCTAATTTCTGCAGGCAGAAGATATTGCTCAGCGCTACTCTCGAATGAAGAATATCTCCAACAATAAGTACCTTTTTTCCACTTACTTCCCCCAGTTTTCTTCTGATGGAGTAGGCATCTAACAAAGCCTGCGTTGGGTGTTCATGAGCACCGTCGCCGGCATTGATGATGCGGGCGTTCACCCTTTCTGATAAAAAGTGTGGTGCCCCGGGTTTGGGGTGACGCATCACTACCATATCAACTTTCATCGCCAGGATATTGTTCACTGTATCAATGAGTGTTTCGCCTTTGCTAATTGAAGAAGAAGATGCAGCAAAATTGATTACATCAGCCGAAAGCCTTTTCTCTGCCAGCTCGAATGACAGCCTGGTTCTGGTTGAGTTCTCAAAAAACAGATTTACAATGGTTAAATCGCGCAAAGTGGGTACCTTTTTAATAGGTCGGTTGATAACATCCAGGAAGGTATCTGCCGTATGTAGAATCAGGTCAATGTCTTCTCTACTGAGGTATTTGATGCCAAGCAGGTGTTTAACTCCTATCATTTGATTCAGCAGATGTTAAGGTGATTGCAGCTGTATTCATATCGCCAGCCCATTGTACGATTACTTTTTCAGAGAAAAGTGCATCAACTGTAAGGCCCACATAATCAGGTTGCACAGGCACATGCCTACTAAAACGCCGGTTAACCAAAACCAGCAATTCAACATGGTTTGGGCGTCCGAACTGTTGCAGGGCATCCATAGCAGCCCTCACCGAACGACCAGTAAATAGCACATCATCAATCAGGATTACATTGCGGTTTTCGATCGGACATTCCATCTGGGTAGTGTTGGGCACCAGGGCTTTCATCCGGAAGTCGTCACGAAAGAATGTAGTATCCAACTCACCGTAGGCAATGTTATTTCCAGTGAGTTTGTTCAGCTCTTCTCTGATACAGCGGGCCAGCAAAATCCCTCTGGGTTGCAGACCAATCAATACAGAATTGCTAAAGTTATCGTGATTTTCAATTAATTGAAAACAAAGCCTCCGAATGGTGATACTGAAACGTGCAGAATCCAGAATTAGACGTGGAGGCATTCGGCGGATTTGCGACAAAGGTATAAATTATTCAATGTTTCAGGCAATACCCTTGCTTTGCTTTCTAAACCAATACATTCCGGCAATTAGCAAAACAAGTGAAAGCAGGCACTGCCACCAGGCATTTACACCAATACCCAGATTATCAGGCGAGTCGCTCAGATAACCCGTACTGATGAGCCATGATGCCGTTACAGCTATGCCATTATTGGCAAAGTGGGCTGCCACCGGAAACCAGGAATTCTTACTGAAATAAAACAAATACCCTAAAAAACCTCCGATTAAAAAACGTGGAATAAAGCCAAAGAATTGAAAATGAATGAAACTAAAAAGGAAAGCGGTAATCCAGATGCCTAAATGTGGATTGCGTACCAGGCGAATCATCAGGGGCTGCAATGTTGACCTAAACAGCAACTCCTCGCCAAAGGCAGGCAGTACTGCCACAATAAAAAGCATCAGCAGAAAATCACCCAACCCGTGCATTTGTAAAAACGCCTCAGTTACCTCAGCGGCAGAAGTTTCCATCGTTCGCAGCAGGTTTTCCAGCCCTTCAAGACTTGCAGGCAGATGCATGTTGCTGTTAAAAGCAGCTGTTGCATTAATGAGCGGTAGCTGAATGAGCATTAGGGCCATGGCTCCAAATAATAAAATACCAGCAGCAGGTTTCTCTAAGCGCAAAGCCGGCAAAGCTTTTTCGCCCCGAAAAAGCATGAATAAAAAGGGTGGAAGAATAAACAAACCGATGGCGGAGAGTACCTGGCTAAATTTCATATATGCCAGCACCTGTGGCTCATTTAATCGTTCACTGAGCAAACTCAGGTCGTTTAAGCCCAGGTCAAAAAGTGGCGCGAACAGTAGCGAAATAAAAGAAATGATGCTCAGACTTACAAGACAAATAATTGCAAGGGCAACAAGTTGGCGCACCGGACTTACATATTTAAGAAAAGGGATGATTTGAGGCATAGTGTTGTTTTAACAATTAGTCATTGGTCCAGGGGCGGGCATTGCGGATGCGTACCAGGTAGCGCAAACCCAGCTCAAAATTGGTTTTCATACCTGTGTATTTCCCTAATGCAGAAATCGGGAAATCGTATCCGGCAGCCATTTCAAACCGCCCCAGTGCTGCAATTACCTGCACCGATGGCCCCTGGTCGGCCCGGTACAGCACTCCGTAACTCAGATTGAACAAGGGCAGTCTGCCGGTGTAAACCGATTCATCTCTGAAACGATATCCCATTAACAAACCAAACGACAAATAGTATTCACTTTCAGCGAATTGCATAAGGTAAACAGGTCTGAACGACCATTTTGAGTTGCGTAAAGGAAGTATAAAATCACCTGTACTCAACCATGAAAATCCCAAACGGTCAACATAACCATTAATCAGGCTGCGGTTGGGGCGGTTTAGATAATTAACTGACAGACCAATTCTGATTTTCAATTGATTATTCGCCCGGATGTATGATTCTGCCCGGTCATAGGTATAAGCAACACCCATTCCGGCATTCAGGTACGGGCGTGCATTGATAATATTCTCGGCTGTTCCGAATGAAGGGTTGTAGCCTTTGCCGTCATACTGGCTTTCCCAGGTAAGGAGCCGGTACTCGGTTACATGCTGCTCCATAGCGAACAGTGCGCCTGCGCTGAACATATTGCTGCCCGAAAGTGAAAATGTTTTGGAATATATTAATGAAGTACGGTTGGTGCCGGTGCGTGTCTCCCCTGCCCTGTCGCTGTACCAGGCAAGTGCAACGCCATGAAAGCCTTTCGAATAATCATCAGAAAAACCAACTTCCACCGCCCCGGCTTTTATCTGGTAAGGGCTAATCTCAGAAGCCCATTGGGATTTAAAATTGCCCGTAATCCTGAAGGTGGCAGGGAATACCCCTGCAAATGCCGGATTAAACTGAACCGGGCTTACCATGAATTGACACAGGTTGCCTTCCTGGGCGTATAAGGCGAAATGAACACTGCATAAAAAGAAAAGGAGTTGTTTTTTCATCGCACTAAAATCACTTCACCTTTCGCAGCATACTTTCGACCCGACAACATACCAGCCGACAGGCGCCACATATAAACTCCGGCAGGTGCATCTTCCCCTTTAACCTTGCCATCCCAGAACGACGATAATTCCTTACCCGTGAACACCTGTTGCCCCTTGCGGTTAAATACTTCCAATAATATCCATTCTAATGTAGGCCCCCTTGCCCTGAATATATCATTTACACCGTCATCGTTTGGTGAGAACGCTGTGGGGACATAGGGGTCCTGGTCACAGTAGCTTATAAAAATCTGATAGTTTTTTTGTTCACAGCCATTGGCTACGTTGAGCCAATAAGTTCCAGGTTCGTGAAATATCCTATTTGCGCCTGTTAAGCTATCACCCCACTGGAAAGTGATGCCGGTACTATCGTGCACAATGAACACGACTGAGTCGCCCGGACAAATTGATGCTTCTGTGAATGGTATTTCAGGCAGGGGGTATTCACAATCGCCTGAAATCCCCGCTGTAAATGTAATGCCAAGAGACCACCAAAGATGAAAAAGAAACAGCAACATCAGCAATAAAAGACACTATGGTGTTTTTTTTCTAAAATACTTTCTTAAAAAGATGCTTTGTTTAAGCCCTTCCATATTGTCGTTGAAACCCTTTGTACCATTTTGCAGGTTTTCCATTGCCAGGTTCAGTTTATGGGCAAAGCTGGTATCCATTAGCAGGGTACCAACAGCACCGTTTCCGTTTTTTACTTCGGCTAATATTGTACGTAAATCACCAGTTACACTTGCCATTGTATCGCTCATCATCCGGATATTTACAATACTTTGTTTTAAGCCATTGCTCATGCTGGTATCGGTTATCAGTGCTCCAATGCTCCCTTTTCCCATCCGGATACTATTGGCGATATGTTGCAAATCGCCGGTAATTAAAGCTGTGTTATCGCTACTGATTTTTATTTTCACCAATGTGCCTTTCAATGTTTCTGCAAGTGAGGTATCCATGAGGATATTCCAGAGTGAGTTTGGTTGATTGAGCCTTGCTACCATCAATTTTATCTGTGCTGAAATTTCTTTCACATTTTCATTGGTTACACTCAGGGTGCGCAGCATTTCATCAGTACCAGCCTGGTCTTTGGCTTGCAATAAATCGCCATTTTCGGCCAAGGCTGCATTAGATAATCCCGGGTAGATATTAATAAGTTTATTTCCCATTAAGCCATCAGTACCCACTGCCACTCTTGCGTTTTTACGGATAAATGGCTGCACATCATTACTTATAAGCATATCAACCCGTACAGTGGTATCATTGATGATTGTAACACTTGAAACAGTACCTACATCTATACCCGCAAAGCGCACGTTGTTACCCGACATCAGGCCGTTAACATTGTGAAACTCAGCATGCAGCCGAAAAGTTGACCCGAAAAGATTTTGTTTAGCCCCTATAAGATAAAGCGCTCCTACCAGCAAAACAAGGCCAAGTGCTACAAAAACGCCTAAACGTAAATTTCTGAAGGATGTATCTCTCATTCAATTAATGTTCAAAAAACTCCCTGACTTTCGGGTCTTCGGAGGCCTGAACCCCGTTGAGCGCATCGCTGGCATAGTTAATTCCATCAATCAGCATAACCACCCGGTTAGAAGTAATTTTCACGCAATTTAAATCATGTGAGATGATTATAGAGGATGTATTGTACTTTTTCTGCACCTGTACCATCAGATTACTAATTTCACGGCTGGTAATAGGGTCAAGACCGGTAGTTGGTTCATCATAGAGAATAATTTCAGGTTTTAGAATGAGCGTTCGGGCCAGGGCAATACGTTTGCGCATTCCTCCGGAGAGTTCAGCAGGCATCATATCAGCGGTATGTGGCAGGCCAACACTATCGAGCGTTTCTTCCACCAGGCGGTTTACTTCTTGTTTTGTAACATTCAAACGGTGTCTTCTAAGGGGAAATTCAAGGTTTTCTCTTACAGTCATTGAATCATACAATGCATTGCTTTGAAAAAGGAAGCCCACCTTCATCCGCATTTTATCTAAAGTGCTATTGTGGAGCGCAGAAACCGACTGGCCCAGCACTTCAATTGAACCACTATCAGGCTGAATCAAACCAATAATACACTTGATTAGCACAGACTTTCCCGAACCTGATTTCCCTAAAATCACTGTATTCTCCCCCCGGTACAGGTCCATATCAAAGCCATTGAGCACCTTATTGGAACCAAAAGATTTGTAAAGCCCTCTAATTTTGATAACCGGTTCGTTTTCAGGCATATACACGATTGATTCAATTGAGGTTCATCAGGTCTGTAATCTGTACCGCCAACAAGTCAATAACAAATACCAGTAATGATGCAATTACCACTGCAGAGTTTGACGAGCGTCCAACGCCTTCGGTACCTTTACTTGAGTGATAGCCCATATAACAACCAATCATTCCGATGGCAAATCCAAAGAAAATGGTTTTGGTAATTGAAGGTATGATATCACCGAAGGCCAGGCTTTCAAGCACCTGGTGCCAGAAGAGCGTCCAGCTTAATACGCCCCTCAGATTGGCTCCCAAATAGGCTCCATAGAGCGAAACAGCATCAGCGATAATAGCCAGAACGGGTATCATCAGTGTGGAAGCTGTTACACGCGTTACTACTAAATATTTGTAGGGGTTTGTACCTGAAACTTCCATTGCATCAATCTGCTCGGTTACTCTCATCGAACCAAGCTCTGCTCCTATCCCGGAGCCAATTTTTCCGGCGCAGATAAGGGCTGTAATTACAGGTACTATCTCTCGTAAAAGTGAAACAGAAACCATACCAGGAAGCCATGCCTCTGCACCAAATTCAACCAGGGTCGGGCGTGATTGAATGGTGATTACCAGGCCCATGATAAATGAGGTAATCGCCACCAAAGGCAGTGAACGATTGCCCATGAAGTAGCACTGTCTTGCCCATTCTGCCCATTCAAATCCGGGTTTTAACAGCTCATGAAAATAACGACCTGTAAATCTGGTAAGTTGGCCTATTTCAATCAGTGTAGC
The DNA here is from genome assembly GCA_019695235.1 of Bacteroidia bacterium. GTDB lineage: Bacteria > Bacteroidota > Bacteroidia > M30B66 > M30B66 > JAIBAI01. The sequence continues at coordinate 29,490 of JAIBAI010000039.1, forward strand.
TTTCATAAGACCTGTAAAAATAAGCAATTAGGCATTGCAAGCCCGGTAAATACGGCTTGTATTGTCATTATTAAGGTTTCCGGAAATTAATACCGTGCTTAATGAACAAGCGTATCTGATGCTTCTTCAGCAATGGGCTTCCAGACATCTATCTTCCAG
>JAIBAI010000040.1 GCA_019695235.1 Bacteroidia bacterium
TTGGTATGGCGGACCACATTCAGAAATACAATGAACACCTTGAGCAGATTATGACTGGTCTGTACACCAACTTTGGGACACAGGGAATGTTGAGCGTAAGGAATTAAAAAGCCCGAACCGCTAACATATAAGAACTAAACCGTAGTGCAGCGCAGCGGAAGTTCGATTTTAGTTTTTGTTGACAATTGCCCGACTATGCTGAGTTTTTCGGAGCTATGGAGTTTGGATTTTAAGGCTGTTTTTGAGTGAGTTTTTGAGTGATGGGTTTGTAAATTTACTTGACTCTTTTAATAGTTTTTTACTTCAAATAAGAGAGCTTCAATTTGGTTTCAGGCCTTCATTGCCCTTAAGTGATTTTGGTTAAGCTAAAAACTATGAAGCTTTCAATAAATAGTGATCCAGTGAGTATTTACCGGCGCCGGTTAGCGTAAGCGCAATAAATGGTACCAGGTACAGGTAAATCAATTCTAAACCATCAAAACCTTCGTTTTGCAAGAAGGCATGGAAAAAGAAAATCACCAGGAAGTTACCGACCAAAATCAGGCTCGCAAAGCGACTTAACAAGCCCATCAGCAGGAAAAGCGCACAAATTCCTTCAGCAAAGGCAGCCATGTAAAACGAAAGGCTTGCGCCGATTCCAAGTGGATCCATAAACTGAATTTCCTGACCAGCGAATATTTTCGACAGTTTGCCCATACCATGACCATAAAAAAGTGCAAGGCTCACAACAGCTCTGAATAGTAATAAGCCCAGGTCATTGCAGTTCTTGCTGTCTTTCAAGAGGAAGTTTTTGATTGTTTCCATAGCAGTACATTTTTTGATTTTGCTTAAAGATAGGCTAATGCTTATCAATTCCAAAAGCTTTTGCGCATAAAAGCATTTAAATCAGAAAATGAATAGTAGGTTTGCAAAAAATCATTCACCAATTAAAACGTCTTATCTGATGCATCATATTGGTGAAAGCAAATTAAAACGAAAATTATGAAGAAGATTTTTATGCTTGTTGTCTGTAGTGGGATTCTGCTTGCAGGATGCGGTAATAATCCGTCTCAACAAGGAAATGCCGATATTGAAGACTCTCTGGAATCACATCAGCATGATACGCAAAAAATTGAATTAAATTCGGGAGAAAAATGGAATGTCAATGCTGAAATGAAGCCTTTTGTAATCAAAGGTGAGGAGTTAGTGAGCAATTTCCTGAAAAACAACCAAAGCAATTACCACGAATTGGCCGGTCAGCTGAAAGAGCAAAACAACCACCTCATCAAAAGCTGTACCATGGAGGGCAAAAGCCACGACGAACTGCACAAATGGCTGCATCCGCACCTGGATTTAGTAAAAGCATTGGAAAGTGAACAAGACACGAATGAGGCAGCCAGGATTGTTGCAGCACTTCAGACTTCCTACCAGCACTATCACCAATATTTTAACTGAGCGTCGGGAAGAGCCAACACCACAAGCGGTGCTAAGTATTTTTGCATTACTGCCATTTGGGGATGGCAGGCAAAAATAAAATCCGGATTAAATTTCAATCAATAGAATAAAACAAATATAAAGTAAGCCCTACTTTATATATTTGCCATTCACCCTAACAATTGAGGCAGTGCAAAAATCTACATCACCTTTTCTCCTTCTTTCTCTTTTTATCGCTGCGGTTTTCTTACTAAGCACCCCAGCAAACGCCCAAACTATCGTCAATTGCGGCGAAACTTTTACCGACCCCGGTGGAGTTTCAGGCAATTATCCAAACGGCGCAAATGTTACTTACCAGATATGTCCGACTAATCCCGGTGATGCTGTACGTGTAACCTTTTCTGAATTCTTTGTTGAAAGCAACTGGGATAGACTGAATGCTTTTAATGGTGCAACCACAGGAGCCCCCAGCCTTGGAAGCTTTTCCGGTAATTTAGATAATAACCTTCCAGGAGGAACCAACGGTCTTATTTCTACCGATACCAGTGGCTGCCTTTCGTTTCGTTTTACTTCAGATGGAAGCGGTAACTACAAAGGATGGGTAGCACAGGTTAGCTGCGCCCCACAGTGTAAAATGCCCAAGAACCTTGCAGCTGGAAATATTACTCCCCATACTGCAAACTTATCATGGAGTTCACCAGGCGCCGGTGCAACCCCTCAAAGCTATTTGTATGAAATTCGTACAACCGGAACCCCTGGAAGTGGCGCAACAGGCCTGGTAACAAGCGGCTCTGTTAACGCACCCACAACAACAAAACTAATTTCCGGCCTGGAGGGCAATACTACCTATAAAGCCTATCTACGCAGCACCTGCGGCGGAATTGATACAAGTATATGGACAAGTGCAACAACATTTACCACCAAACCCGGTTGTGGTAGCACCTTCACCGACCCCGGTGGGGCTTCAGGTAATTATCCAAATGGCAAAGATTCTATCTCTGTTATTTGTCCTGATAACCCGGGAGATGCCGTTGTTGTAACCTTCTCGATGTTCCGCACCCAAAGTGTGTTGGATAACCTCACAATATACAATGGTAATTCTATTAATGCTACATTAATAGGAACGTATTCAGGGGCTGGTCTGCTTTTTGCACCGGGAGGGGGAGAAATAACGGCTAACAATGCAAGTGGTTGCCTTACATTTCATTTCTCAAGTGATGCCGCCAACAATGACCAGGGATGGATGGCCACTGTAACGTGTATCCCTGCACCGACATGTGTGCGCCCTTCTGGTATCACCCTTTCTAAAATTGGTTCCGACACAGCCGTCCTAAAATGGGTTAGCCCCAATTTTACCACCCCTGTCAACTACAGCTACGAGGTACGCCTAAGTGGTGAGCCGGGCAGCGGTTCTACCGGATTGGTTGCAAGTGGAACAGTAGCAGCCGGAACAAACTCAACAACGATAACAGGTCTGCAAGGTAGTACCCGGTACAGTGTGTATATGCGTAGTGAGTGTGGCGCAGGAGGAAATAGTATCTGGACAACCATACCGGTTGATTTTACAACAGAACCCGGCTGCGGCAGCGAATTTACCGATTCAGGCGGACCGTCAGGCAATTATGGAGGTGGCGAAAATAAAACCACCATTATCTGTCCCGACAGCGCCAATCAGGCTGTACGCGTTGTGTTTAGCCGCTTCTATGTCGAAAGTAACTGGGATCAACTGAGGGTTTATGAAGGCCTTACTCCTTCATTTATCTACCTCGGCAGTTTCACCGGCAACTTGAACGCCAACCTTCCTGGTGGTGCCAACGGCTTTACATCTACCGACCCAAGTGGTTGCTTTACTTTCCAATTTACCTCAGATGCAAGCGGTAATTACGAAGGCTGGCAAGCTGCAGTGAGTTGCGTACCACAGTGTAAGATTCCTACAGGTATGTCGCTAAGTGAAGTGCAGGCCAGCAGTGTGCGCCTGAACTGGGGAGTAAGCCCTGGAGGTGCTGTTCCTGAAACTTTTATTTATGAGGTGCGCTCAAGTGCTGCGGCAGGTTCGGGACCAACAGGCCTGATAAAACGCGATACCGTGGATGGCTCCCTAAGCAGCACGATAATTAATGGCTTGAATGGCAATACGAGCTATTCGGTGTATTTGCAAAGTGGCTGTGATACTTTCAACAGAAGTCGCTGGTCAGCTGCCTATCAATTTACCACCCTGCCTGGCTGTGGAAGCACCTTTAATGACCCTGCTGGTGTAAGTCAGAACTACGCTGCCAATACAGATACTACCTATGTGATTTGCCCGGTGAATGCATCAGATGCTGTGATGGTTAGTTTTTCAATGTTCCGCACCCAGCTAAACGCTGACAAATTGTACGTTTATGATGGCAACTCAGTGAATGCCCCGCTTTTTGGCACCTATTCAGGAGCGGGTGTCTTATTGGCGCCTGGAGCAGGTGAAATTACGGCAAATAACACAAGCGGTTGCCTTACCTTCCGTTTTGTAAGCGATGCCTCAACCAATGACATGGGCTGGCTGGCTACGGTAACCTGTTTGCCCAAACCAAGTTGCATTCGCCCCTCCGGATTTTCAGCAAGTGACATAGACAATAAGAGCGCACGTATAAAATGGACAAGCCCCTCCGGCTCTACACCGATTGCGTATGAATATGAAATTAGAACCTATGGTCTGCCGGGTTCTGGCTCACTTGGCTTTGTGTTAAGTGGTTCAGTCAATGCGCCGGATACTTCTGCAATTGTGAATGGTTTGTTGGGTAACACCAAATACAAGGTGTATTTAAGAAGCAAATGTGCTGGTGATGATTTCAGTTTATTTACTGTAGCGCCCTTTGAGTTTACTACCCGGCCAGGCTGTGGCAGTACTTTTACAGATTCAGGAGGCCCGGATGCTGCTTATGGCAATGGCGAAAATTCGGTTTACACAATCTGCCCTGATAATCCAAATGATTCTGTAAGGGTGACATTTGGGCGATTCTTCGTTGAAAATAGCTGGGACAGACTGAATATATACAATGGCCCAACTACCAGTTCTCCATCGCTGGGAAGTTACACAGGCAATCTGAATGCAAATTTACCCGGAGGGGCAAATGGTATCGTTTCTACAGATACAAGCGGCTGCCTGACGTTCAGATTTTCATCTGACGGCAGCGGAAATTATGAAGGCTGGTATGCTGTAGTAAGCTGCAATGGTTTTGCATGTTCAGGTACCCCTGACACTGCAGTTCTAAGCGTTAGCGAACCCTTGAAATATTGTGGGACAGCACCCGCCATTACATTGCAATTAGCTGAACCTATCACAATAGCAGATGGCGTGACCACACAATGGCAAAGCTCTAAAAACGGCACCACCTTCAGCAATATAGGTGGTGCTACAACACAGAACCTTTTAACACCGCTAAGCGATAGTACTACCTATTACCGGTTAAAAACCAGTTGTCTTGTTTCGGGTCAGACTACCTATAGCGACACGGTGAAAATTATTGTTGACCCGCGCCCTTTGGTTTCACTTGGTACAGATACAAGTTTATGTGATGGAGATACTTTACACTTCAACGTAAGTAATAAAGATGCCGCTTACTTGTGGAACGATCAGAGCACCCAGGCAACATTTTCAGTATTTGCTACCGGTACCTACTCGGTGATTGTTTCAGATACTGTTTCCGGATGTATTGCAAATGATACAATAGTCGTTAACCGCATTTTACCCCCAGATGCAGGTGGTATTCAGACGAATGGCGATGCCCCTTCATTTACCTTTAGCAATACCGGTGGCAGTGATATCGCAACGTATCTCTGGGATTTTGGAGATGGTAGCACTGATTCAACTGCTACACCATCGCACACCTACACAGAAGACGGTACCTACAATGTGCAATTGTTTGTTTCAAATGAATGTGGCTGGAGTGACACTGCACGTGCCCAGGTAGTGGTGAGCAGCGTGTCAATTGGAAGCGTTGGTAGCAAAGGCCTACAAACCAATCTATACCCCAACCCGGCTACTAATCAGGTGACCGTTGTGAGTACAGGCGCTAAAATGACCCTTCTGGAAGTACTTGACCCCTTAGGCCGGGTGGTACATAAAACACAACCACAGAACAACAGTACCCAGATTGTAACTGCTGAATGGGCTGCAGGAATCTATACTGTTCGCATTCAAACCAGCCTGGGCTTCAGAGTCATGTTGCTTCAGGTGAACAGGTAGCAATTCTAAAAATTATAAAAAGCGGCTGAATCCGAATCCGGATTCAGCCGCTTTTTTATTGAACGCTACAAAGCCGTTCTCGACTCTACCTCTTTGGTATGTATAAACACAGCGTATTTGTTCGGATAAATACGCTTACCCCGGTGAAGCGCATATACCTGCGAAAATTCCGCCCCGATGTAAACGATTACCGCCGAATAATACACCCAAACCAATAAGATAATCAGTGAGCCCGCTGCCCCATAAGCACTTACCGATGAGTTAATGCTAAGGTACCAGGCAATAAGATAACGACCGGCCATAAACAAAACACTTGAAACAATAGCCCCCCCCAGTACACTTTTCCACCCGACGCGGGCATCCGGCAATACTTTGAATATGATGGTAAATAAAAGGGTCAGAATACTAAACATCAGACCAAGGTTAATCAGGTTCAATGAATGAAGGCTCCATTCAGGCAAATGCGGCTGCAAGAATCCGCTCAATGAAACTATTAAGCCATCAATGGCCAGCGAAACCACCAAAATGAAACTCAAAGTGATAATTAATGAAAAAGAGAGCAAACGATTAATGAGAAGTTTGATAAAGCCTTTGCGTGCTTTTGTGCGAATTTTCCAGATAAGATTAACTGAATTTTGTATCTCACTGAATACAGCAGTAGCACCTATAACAAGGGTAACGATGCCAATGATGGTAGCCAAATAACTGTCGGAAGAAGTGCGGAAATGTTTGATGGCCATTTGAATTTGCATTGCGGTTTCGCTGCCAACAAATGCCTGCAATTGCTCGAAAATCTTTCCCGAAACTGCATCCTCACCATACACCAAACCACTGATGCGAATGATGATTATCAGAAGTGGAGGCAGGGAGAACACAGTATAATACGAAAGAGCGGCGGCCAGCTTGAAAACATTGTCTTCCATACTTTCCGATACGGTCTTACTTAGTAAGTTCCAAAAAACACCCAGGCGCTTTATAGGTGAACCGTTTGATTCTGAATTAGTTTGCTTCATGCGTCAGCGCTGCTCTCATTGGTGTTCTCGTTCGTTGGTTCCGGCTTAGGCTCAGAAGGAGCTGCATCAGGATGCCAGGTACTGCTGAGTATATAGCGAACCAGGCCTTGTTTGGCGCGGCGCTCAACGGGTGGGTCCTCACCAAGAAGATCACCCCAGGCCTGAGTGCCTTCGGCATGATCAAGTACCACTTTTAATATTGCAATGGTCGGAATTGAAAGAAACATCCCTGCCACTCCAGCCAGTGCCCCGCCAACAAGCACTGCAATAATCGAAATCAATGCGTTGATTTTTACCTTCCGGCCTACAATACGAGGCATCAATAAATTATTGTCAATCAGCTGTACAACCCAGAAAATCATAATAACCCCAATTACTTTACTCAATTCATCACTCGAACTAAGTGTTACAACAACACTAAGCACGCCAGCAATCATTGTGCCGATATAGGGTATCAAATTCAGTACCGCCGACATCAAGCCCAGAAACAAAGCATAATTAACGCCCAAAAGAAACAAACCCGTGGCATTTAAACTCGCTACCACCAGCATTTCTATCATCAGGCCTGACAAATAGCTCTGTATGATAACACGGATGGCAGCCAGGGTTCTTTGAACGGTTGCCGCGTGTTGCATGCCAAAGACGTTTTGCAGGAAAGCAGTTAAACGTCGGTGATAGACAAGAAATAAGAATACATAGACCGGAATTAAAAAAACATCAAATAAAGTACTGCCAACCGAACTTACTGTTCCGGCAACCCACTGATCGGCATTGCTTATCGCCTTGTTGCCGGCAGTTCGTATATAATCACTCTGGTCGGCATAAGAAATATTGAACTTGTCGGCAATCCAGGCCTGTATATTGGCAAGGTGGTGAACTACGTTCTGACTTATTGCCTGCCAGTCGGAAATAAACTTACCGGCCTGGTATATAATCGCAGTAAACAGAATTAACAATATGCTAAAGGCTATCAATTCTGTGAATAATATCGCCACGATACTATTGAATCGTAGTTTCTCTTCAAAAAACCGAACCGGTCGGCGTAAAAGAATCGCTAATAGAAGCGAAAAATAAATTGGAATAATTACCCCCTGTGCATATACAATGGCAAGTACGGTAATAAACAATATGGTTAACACTGCAGCAAGGCGGTAGACATACGTCATTTGACAAGGGCTGAAAAGATGCTGCAAAATAAACAATGGTATTGAAAGCATTACAAGAACCTCCGATGGCTTACCGCTTTTTTTCTACCTTCGCAACCCATCCGCCGTAACGGGAAGAATGAATGAAATTCTGGGCCTCATTATCAGGTAAAATCCTCCGGTATCGCCTACCCATACTCATTGGGATAGGTGTAATCACCGTATTAATGGGCTGGCTGGCTACCAAGGCTGAGATGACCTATACCATCGCGAAGATTCTTCCCGATGACGATGTTGCCTCACGTGATTACGATGAGTTTCGAAAACGATTTGGGTTTGATGCCAATGTTATGGTAATTGGCTTTGAGTCAGACCGCCTTTTTGACAAAACACTTTTTAACGACTGGTATCAGGCAGGAGAAGAACTTCGGAAAATTCCGGCAGTAAAAAATGTGATGGCCATTGGCCGGATTTTTCGGCTTGAGCCAGTTGATAGTCTGAAAAAATTCAATGTGAAGCCTATCATTTCGCATCTGCCTGAAAATCAGGCCGAAATGGATAGTATCCAAAAGGCAATTCTGAGTTTAACCTTCTACAAAGACCTGCTGATTACCAAGGGAAGTGATGGGAAGTATGCTACCACCATGCTGGTAACGCTCGACCAGGAAAGTATTGACCGCAAAGACCGCAAAGAACTCATTGAGCATATTACCGCCATTGGAGGGGCTTTTGCCGAAAAGAACAAAGTTGACATTCATTACTCGGGTTTGCCTTATATCAGGACGGTGAACTCACTGAAAATCAAGGAGGAGCTAAGTATGTTCCTCTATATGTCGCTGATTGTAACCGCATTGGTACTGTTTCTATTCTTCCGCTCAGTAAAAGCAATTATCTTCCCAATGCTTGTGGTAATCATCAGTGTAATCTGGTGTGTGGGCACAATGGTCTTACTTGGCTACAAAATCACCATCCTGACAGGGCTGATTCCGCCACTGATTGTAATTATCGGCATACCCAACTGCATTTACCTTACAAATAGTTTTCATCGTGAGTACAGAGGTCATGGAAATAAAATCAAGGCAATCTCCCGCGTTATTCAGCGGATTGGCAATGCTACATTTTTAACCAACTTCAATAATGTATTGGGCTTCATCACCTTTGCGTTCACCCAAAGTGATGTACTTAAAGAGTTTGGCATCCTCTCTTCTATCAACGTGATGCAGGTGTTTGTGTTAAGCCTGACCATTCTGCCAATATTTTATTCATACGCCCCCTCTCCCAAACCAAAGCAAACAAAACACCTTGACAATAAACTCATGTCGAAGGTGGTAGACCGCATTTTTGCAATTGTCTCAAACTACAGACCTCTCATTTACAGCCTGACCTTTGTGGTAATCGGTATCAGTGCATATGGAATGACTAAAATCCGTACCACTGGTAATTTCACCGATGATATACCGCGTGACGACCGGATAATGGTTGACCTGCGTTTCTTTGAAAGTCATTTTCATGGCATGATGCCTTTTGAGATCACTATTGACACACAAAAGAAAAACGGTGCTATGAAGTTGCAGACCTTGCACAAAATTGATGCCCTGCAACATGAGTTAGAGAAATTCCCAGAGTTTTCAAGGGCTTTGTCTATCGTTGAGCTTGTAAAATTCTCAAAACAAAGCTTCTATAACGGCGATACCAGCGAATACGCCCTGCCAAACAAGGAAGAAGTTACCTTTCTGTTGCCGTATGCGCAGAATACCAGCCTAAACGCATCCACAACAAGTTCATTTCTCGACAGTAATAAACAGGTTACCCGCTTAAGTGTGCAAATGGCCGATATTGGTACTACTGAGATGAAACGAATTACCGATCAGGTACGCCCGGTCGCCGATTCAATTTTCCCTCCGGATAAATTTAAAGTTACCCTTACCGGAACAAGTATCGTTTTTCTTAAAGGCACCGATTACCTCATCGAGAATCTGCTTACGAGTTTACTTACCGCTATTATCCTGATTTCAGGCCTGATGTACTTCATGTTCTATTCGTGGAAAATGCTGGTTATCTCTATCGTTCCCAACGTAATCCCATTAATTTTTACGGCAGGGCTCATGGGTTTTGCCGGAATCTCCCTGAAATCGTCAACTATTTTGGTTTTTAATATCGCTTACGGAATAACAGTTGATAGTGCTATCCATTTCTTCTCAAGGTACGGTATTGACCTGAAAACCAATAGATTTCAGATTAAACCATCAGTAAACGCCGCATTGAAAGATACAGGTGTGAGTATTATTTACACCTCTACAATTTTACTACTGGGCTTTTGTATTTTTATTTTCTCCACATTTGGGGGAACTATTGCATTGGGTTTCCTGGTGTCGGTAACAATCTTTCTGGCGGTGTTTACGAATTTGTTTTTATTGCCCTCTTTGCTTCTTTCTATGGATCGGGCATTTAAGGTTAAAGTTTACAAAGAACCCCTGATTTTAGTTTACGACGAGGAGGAAGACATCAACCTGAAACAGCTAAAAATCAGAAAAATAAACCACCATAAACCACAAGAGCCCTTACCATAATGAAAGGAATCATTTTAGCCGGTGGCTCCGGTACCCGACTGCACCCCTTGACACTTGCCGTAAGCAAGCAGCTGATGCCGGTTTACGATAAACCGATGATTTATTACCCGCTCACGACCCTTATGTTGGCCGGAATTAGAGAGGTGTTAATTATCTCAACGCCCCATGATTTGCCCCATTTTAAGAAGTTATTGGGCGATGGTAAACGTTTGGGGATGGAGTTTGTCTATGCAGAACAACCTGTACCCAACGGACTTGCACAGGCTTTTGTGATTGGAGCACCATTTATCGGAACTGAAAAATGCGCGCTGGTGCTGGGGGATAATATTTTCTATGGTGCAGGCATGTCAGGGCTGCTACAAAAGGTGAACGACCCGGTTGGTGGAGTAGTGTTTGCCTACCATGTTTCTGACCCCGAACGCTATGGAGTGGTTGAATTCGACCAACATAACAAGGCAATTTCTATTGAAGAAAAACCTGCTAAGCCCAAATCGAATTACGCGGTACCAGGGCTCTATTTCTATGATAATTCAGTGGTTGAAATTGCTAAAGGCCTAAAACCCAGTGCAAGAGGAGAATACGAAATCACTGACGTAAATAAATACTACCTCGAAGCCGGTAAATTGCAGGTAGGTCTGCTCGACAGAGGAACTGCCTGGCTTGATACGGGCACCTTTGACTCGCTGATGCAGGCCGGACAATTCGTTCAGGTAATTGAACAGCGTCAGGGACTGAAAATAGGTTGTATTGAAGAAGTTGCCTGGCGAAAAGGCTTTATCAATGATGCCCAGTTGGAAGCCCAGGCAAGTCCGCTCATAAAAAGCGGTTATGGTGAATACTTATTAAATTTGCTAAAACGATGAGAAACATATTGGTTACCGGTGGAGCCGGGTTTATTGGAAGTGCCTTGGTAGAAAGGCTTGCAGAAGATCAAAATAACTTTGTAGTGGTGGTTGACAGCCTTCGTACAGGTGAATTACGTAAAGTGCCGGAAAGCAGACACCGCAACATCCGATTTATAAAATGCGACACCAATGACTACCGCGATATTTCAGCAGTATTTTTTGCGCACCGCTTTGAATACGTTTTTCACTACGCAGCGCTGGTAGGAGTACAAAGAACCCTTCGCAATCCGGTGGCGGTTTTAAGTGATATATCCGGCATTGAAAATATTCTGAAACTTTCGAAAAACACAGGGGTTCAGCGGGTTTATTTTTCATCATCTTCTGAGGTGTATGGCGAACCAGTAGAGTTTCCGCAAAACGAAACAACTACCCCACTTAATTCACGATTGCCTTATGCCATTGTAAAAAATGTCGGAGAGGCTTATTTGAGGTCGTATCAAAAAGAATTCGGACTTGAATACACCATTTTCAGGTTCTTTAATACTTATGGGCCCAAACAAAGCAAAGATTTCGTGATTTCGCGCTTCATTCGTGCCGCCCTGAGTGATGCTCCAATTACCATTTATGGCGACGGTTCACAAACACGCACTTTCTGCTTTATCGAAGACAATATCGAAGCAACCACTAATGCCTTTTTCCAGAACAAGTTCATTAACGACGTGGTAAATGTGGGTGGAGATACTGAGATTCCGATTCTTGATGTGGCCAAAACAATTATCCGGCTTGCAGGCTCAAAATCTGAAATTCGTTTCCTGCCGCCCCTCGAAGAAGGTGACATGACACGCCGCAAACCTGACACAGCCAAAATGAAAACACTCATTCAACGCCCACTTTTAGGGTTTGAAGAAGGGCTGTTGCGTGTAGTTAAGAATACTGAATTTATTGTTTCCTGATGGATATACATGGTTTCAGGACCTTGATTGAAAGCGAAATCAAGGGGCTGGAAATCCCAAAAGTACCGGCAGAATTATATGAACCGGTACGTTATATTCTTTCTCTGGGAGGAAAGCGATTGCGCCCGCAATTGTTACTTACAGCCTGTCATTTAGCAGGTGGCAGTGAGAAAGATGCAATTGCGCCGGCATTGGGCATAGAGGTGTTTCACAATTTCACGCTCTTGCATGATGATATTATGGACAATGCACCATTGCGCAGAAACCAGCCAACGGTGCATGAGAAATGGAACACCAGTATTGCAATTCTTTCGGGTGATGTTATGTACACGCTGGCTTGCAGCCTGATGAGCCAGGCGCCAGACCATAAGCTGCGTAAAGTGCTGGATGTATTCTTCAGCAATGCTGCCGCCGTTTGCGAAGGCCAGCAGTTGGATATGAACTTTGAAACCCAAACCAACGTAAGCCAGGCAGAATACCTTGAAATGATTCGCCTGAAAACAGCAGTATTGTTAGGTGCCTCTCTTCAAATTGGGGCGCTTTGCGGAGGTGCTTCTGAAGAGGATGCGCAGGTACTTTATCAGGCGGGCTGCAATGCTGGTATTGCTTTTCAGTTGCAGGATGACTTGCTGGATGTTTTTGGTGACCCCAAGGCGGTAGGAAAACGAGCCGGGGGAGATATTGTGTCGAACAAGAAAACGATTCTTAAAATCAAAGCGCTTGAAAAGGCCGATCAGCAACTAAGAGAACAACTTAGCCACTGGTATTCTCTGAGTCCTGACAACCCGGATGAAAAGATTGCTGAGGTACGGCGCATCTTCTCATTGTTAGGGCTTGATAAAGAAACTGAAGCACTGGCTGACAAATACTTTGCCAGCAGCACTGCCTTGATTCAGGGGCTGTCGTTTGTTCAAAACCGCAAAGACATCTTAACGGGTTTACTGAACCAGCTCCGTACCCGTACCTTCTGATTTACTTCTTCTTTTTTAAATCTTCGAGTGCCACCTTTGCCTTGGCATTCTCCGGGTCAATGGCCTTCACTTTTTCCCAGTAGGTTCGTGAATTTGCAAAATCACCTGTAATATAATAAAAGGCCCCAAGGTATTCGTAAGCTTCAGTTAAGTCTTTCTGGTACTTGACTGAATCTGTTTCTGCAATGGTTATCAATTGCTCGTAAAATGGTTTGGCCAGACCCAGTTTCCCGTCAGCATCAAGGTTTGCATTTGAGCGGCCACGCCACAGGTAACCAACAGTTAGCTTAGGTTGCACTTCTGTAACACGCATAAATGCAGTGTCAGCCTTGCCAAATTCTTTCAGGTTGTAATATGATTGCCCCATCCGGTAATAGTCGTTTGCAGTGGCTTTACCGGATGCAATCTTCTGTTGATAGGTCGCAACTGCCAGGTCATGCTTTTTCAACTTGGCATAAATCCCGGCAAGGTCACTGTACAAATCAGTTTGTGTTGAATCCTTCTCAATCGCAATTTTTAGTTGTTCAACTGCCAATGAGTCCTGACCGGTGGCAGAAAGCAGTTTTCCCAGATAGGCATAATCAGACGATAGTATTTTTGATTGAGGCTGACGGCTGAAAAACTTCTGTATATGCACTAAGCCATTGATATAGTCTTTTGTTTCATAAGAAGCATAAGCCGCCAAACGGTTAAGCATGTTTCTGGTGGTATCAACCTGCCAGATTTCTTTTATCTGATTTAACGACTGGCTGTACTCCTTGGTAAGAAACAAGAAAGAGGCATAACGAATTTTGGCAAATAAGTTATTGCTTGAAAGTTCAAGGTATTTTGCATAATTCTCTTTTGCTTCCTGATAACGTTGCACCCTGGCATACAGCTCACCCAATTCAGCATACGCCGGTGCAAAATTGGGGTCAATTTTCAATGCTTCCTGGTAATATTCAAGCGCACCCATGCTACCATCTTTACCTGAGAAATTCCGTGCACGCATCCATAATTGCCCGATTCTTAACTTGGCAAGCGGCGATTTAGGGTCAAGCATCTGTGCTTTTTCATAAAACTTGATAGCATTGCTGCCATCATTGTTTTCTAAAAAGGCATCCCCTTTTAATATCTGAATCTCCGGATTGCGTGGCTCAATCTTTTCAGCTTCATCTAATAGCGTAAAAGCCGCCGGAAGATTTTTTTTCTCAAGTGTGATATGTGTTTCTGCTATTCTTACAAGAACTTCCGCATTTTTTCCGGCAGCCATTTTAAGCGCCTTATCAAACATTTGAGCACTTTCATCAGCTGAACCATTGATTTTGGCTACAGTACCCAAACCCACAAAGTTGAGTGGGTTACCTGGTTCATTTTGCACGCCCAGAATAAACATTGATTTAGCTGAGTCTGTTTTCTCTGCTTCCAATACATTCCGGCCTAGATAATACCAGTAATCACCTTTTGCAGGATTCTTGGCAATCAATTGCTTTAAAACACCACTGGCGGCATCGTATTGTTGATTAAGGGTCAGCAGACGCGCCTGCTGAAGCGATTGCGCTCCAGCGCTAAGCGAAAAGAACAGGGCTAAAAAAGAAAGGCGGAAAAAATGCATGTTATTCATTGTTCACATTAATCAATCGTATGGGTGCAGTTGCAGGTACCAGACCAGCTTTTAAAACAATCCGTTGGCCAATATCTCCGGCAACGAATGCTGCAAATCCCGTTCCAACACGAACACCTAATTCACGACTGATGAAATTTATTTCACGTTTAAAGGGATATTCACCGGTTGCAATGTAGCCCTGATAAGGCCTGAAAAAGCCTAAGGCCGCTGTTGGGTCATTCTTTGAAGACAGACCTACCACATGTATTTTTTTCAAAAATGCATGGCTAACAGTATCCTCCGGGTCACTTATCCAGTTAGAGCCGATGACACCAATAGCATTAGGGTTTTCGGCAACATAATTCACCACATCCTGGTTCGATTTTAATGCAAAGCATCCTTTCGGGAATTGTTTTATCCCAAAGGCATCCATGATGTAATGGGCATTCCCTGAACGGGGATGGTCGAACACAATACGCACTGAATCGTTTTTTTGCTTTTGATTAATCTGGTTCCAGGTCTTTGTTTCGCCTTTGAACAGCGACTGCAAAACCTCATAAGACAGGTTGCTGTCAGGATTTTCAGGGTGCACAATGAGTGCCACGCCATCGTAAGCAATTTTGGTAATTTTAGGATGACTCTTTTTGGAAGCAAAGAACTCAAGTTCCTCTTTGCTAAGGCTACGCCCGATAATCAACAGGCGCAGGGAGTCACTTTTGAGTAAGTCAATTAATTCACCTTCCGGAGCATATACAGGCTCGATCAATGCTTCAGGGTAATGTGATTTAAAAGTAAACACCTCTGTATCCATCAGCAGGCGAAACGTTTCATCCACACCGATTTTGGCCGTACCTTTTGTGGTACTTTGCTGGCTTTTGGGGTCCCAGCATGAGCTGAGCAGGAAGGCTGTACAGGCCAGCAGTAGCAGATTAGTTATTTGATTCCTCTTCATCGGCTTTGTTTTTACGATTCGAGAAGTACCGGGCAGCCCTGTAGAAACCGTACAGACTGATGACAATCCCCAGCGGTTTTCTGTAGGCTTCCGGGATAAACCTTGCAAAGAAGCTACTGAATATCAGGGTACAACCTACACCCAGATAAAACAGTATAGCCAACAGACTGACTCCTTGCCAGAAGCGTTTCAAATCAGCGCAGGGTGAATTTTATCGGGAGGTTATACTGTACCGGAACAGATTTTCCGTTTTGCTTCCCTGGTTTCCACGATGGCATGTTTTTTATTACCCGCAATGCCTCTTCATCACATCCACCTCCAATGCCTTTGAGTTTCCTCACATCAGTAATATCACCATTCCCCTGCACTACGAATGTCACGAAAACAGTTCCTGTAATGTGGCTCTCACGTGCCATTGCCGGGTACTTCACGTTCTTCTGGAGGTACTCCATTAGTTTTTCCTCTCCCCCCGGGAACTCAGGCATTTGCTCTACAATTGTAAAAATTTGAGGCGGGGCTTCTTCAATAATCTGATTCCCTGTTCCTTCTGTAGGCAAGTCAATCACGCCTTCGGTACCCTCTTGGGTAGTTTTTCCGGCATTGGTAATTTCCTCCTGTGGTGGAGGGATATCTTCCTCTTTAATCGGCTCCTCGGTAACAACCGGCGGCGTAAACTTAATAGTTTCCTGAACTGGAGGTGGAGGGTCTGGAGGAGGTGGCGGCGGTGGAGGTTGGTCTTCATCCAGCGGTGGCGGCTCCTGCAACATGTTCAGTTCCACATTCTGTTGCATGTTAATTTCCTCCAGGCTGGAGTTGATGAAATTCATGATTGCCGGAATACTTACTGACAGTACGAAAATACTCAGAGCGATGATAAATGCCCGGTTTACGTGCTTGTTGTATTTCTTCCGCAACTCGTATGCGCCGTATGCTTTGTTACGGTTTTCGAATACGATTTCATCGAAGTCTTTTGTGATAAGTTGATTAGCCATCAGCCGTGTTTATTTGCGAAATGGTTTCTTATTTGTAAGTATTAGCATTTGCCACCATCATGTCTTCAACCTGATTGGCTTCCAGCAAGGCATAGCTGCCAATGTTGCAAATTGCCATTTCATCAAGTGCGTCAACTACGTTTTTGTATTTGGCATCCTTGTCAGGTTTAAGCAGCACAATAAGGCTCGAAGTCTTGTACTGGGCTCGAAATGCTTTTACCTTTTCCTTATAGTCAGCTTCTTCGAGCTTGCCGGCTGCCACTTCTTTTTTCCAGTCTTCAATCTGTTTGAAAGCATTGTGGCGCTTGTTGTTTTCGGCGATCAATACTTTCCGGATACCGTCTTTGCTAAAGTTACTTTTATTAAGTGCAGGAAGCGGCTTGTTCGGGTCGGCAACACCAAAGTACCAGTACACCACATTGTCTTTTGTTAGAATCATATTTAATGTGTGTTCTGCAGGCACCTTGTTCTTTTCAGCGTCAGTAAGGTCTTTGTCCTTTACCGGCATGTTGATTTCCATTGCCTTTGGCTTGCTGAAG
Source organism: Bacteroidia bacterium (assembly GCA_019695235.1). Classification (GTDB taxonomy): domain Bacteria; phylum Bacteroidota; class Bacteroidia; order M30B66; family M30B66; genus JAIBAI01. The sequence goes on from JAIBAI010000040.1 coordinate 17,201, forward strand.
GTAGTGGTGAGGATAAAGAAGGTAAGCAGCAGAAAGCCAAGATCCACCATAGGGGTCATGTCAATCCGGGTGGATGATTTTTTGGCGCGTTGCTTGCTGTGTTTCTTTTTGCCACCGCCACCTTCGTCGGTATTCAGTTCTGCCATGGTTTATGAGGCTTGGGCTATATGATTAAACGTTTTCGTATCAAAATTATTTCAGGGCTTATTCAGCTGACCCGGTTTCCATATTGGTAATCAGGTTGAATTTGTTCACCTTCTTTTCTTGCAAGATATCCATCACCCTTCTGATAGCCGGATAGCTTGCGGCCTGGTCACCCTTGATAGCCACGCGGTATTTAGGCGCACCTATCCGGCTGTAAAACACCCAGTCACAAAGCTCACACGCAACAGAGTCAAGCGGAATACCTTTGGATTGGTCCTGAATTGCTTTTTTCTTTTCAGGTGAGCCGGCATCGAGGTAGGCCGGAAGCTGGCGAATGGGCACTCCGAAAGACGACATATTTGAGAACTCTTTCTTTTGCTCTTCGGTAAAGGTTACCTTGTACTTTTCTCCCATCTTTTCGAGCACATTCCGCCTGGTATCCTGACCGGTTACGGTGAAAAACACCTTGTCGTCTTTGTCTACCAGAATCATCATGATGTCTTTATCAGGAATTACCAAATCAGAAACAGAAGAAGGCATGTCAATTACAGCGGCTTCTTCAGCTCTGAACTGGGAGATGAGCATAAAAAAGGTAACCAGCAGGAAAGCCAGGTCAACCATTGGCGTCATGTCAATGGAAGGACTGCTTTTGGGCATTTTTATTTTAGGCATTGCTGGTAGATCGGTTGATACTGATTACTTAATATTTGACTCGAGTGTAGCTACCAAGCTGTATCCAGACTCGTCAATTTTATAGGTCAGACCGTCAATTTGTGTACTGAAATAGTTGTACATGATAATGGCTATGGTAGAACCAGTAATACCAAGGGCGGTATTGATAAGGGCTTCAGAGATACCGTTTGCAAGAGCTACCGCATCAGGTGCCCCTGCCTGAGCAAGTGCCGAGAAGGCCTTAATCATACCCAGTACCGTACCAATCAGACCTACCAGGGTGGCGATAGAGGCACAGGTTGAAATGATAACAAGGTTTTTAGAAAGCATTGGTAGTTCAAGCGAAGTAGCTTCTTCAAGGCCTTTTTGCATAGAAACAACTTTTTGCTCTTTATCGAGCCTGTTGTCCTGCAATAACTCTTTATAGCGAATCAGACCAGCTTTCATCACATTGGCAAGCGAGCCGCGTTGTTTATCACATTCTGCAATTGCTTGATCAATCTGGTTATTGTTAATCATGTTCTTAAGGTTCATGATAAAGACATTCAATCTGCCTTTGCCTTTTGCCTGGGCGATGGTCAGCATGCGCTCAATGGTAAAGGTGATGATGATTACCACAATTGACATAAGAATAGGCACGATGAAACCTCCTTTGTAAATGATTCCCAGTGTGTTTTCCGGATGGCCTAATTCAGGGCCACCTTCAGAAAAGTTGCCATCTGCACCCATTACAAACATATACACCAGGGTACATGCAATCATTGACAGTACGATTACCGAAGTGGCGAAGAAAGAGCCGAGACTGCTACCGGCTGAATTTGGTTTACTGCTCATTTGACAAGCTGTTTTTGGATAATTGGGGATTAAAAATTTTGAGTTGCGGGCAAATATACAGAAAGTTCTATTTTATTAATGCGAACAAAATTGACACTTTGTCGGCAATGCTCCTGATATTACATTGAAATTTGTCAGATTCAATCGAATAGTTTACTTTTGCACCGGTAAAAAAGAGAAGGGGGACGTCGTCCCTTTTTTTTATTCATACAATGATGATTAGTCAGGCGAAGGTTGTAGCACTCTGTGAGACGTTTCTGAAGGACACCGAAAACTTTTTGATAGATGTTAAGGTAAGCTCTTCGAACCGGATATTGATACATATTGAAAATGATAAGCATGTATCAATTCAAGATTGTATTTCCCTGAGCCGCTTTGTTGAACGGAGCCTTGACAGGGAAACAGAAGATTTTGAGCTGGAAGTATCATCACCTGGTATAGATCAGCCATTTAAGCATTTAAGGCAATACCAGAAGAATCTGGGCAGGCCGGTTGAAGTGAAAATGGCAGATGGAACCATTTTAAAAGGCATTCTTGAGCAGGCGGATGAGCAATCAATCTCCCTGCGTGCGGAGGAGAAGAAAAACAAGAAAATAAAAGCCGATACCACGGCAGGTAAGGAAATTCAAACTTTATCACTGCCGGAAGTAAAGGAAACTAAACTGAAACTTATTTTTTAACGACCAAATAACCAAAATGGAACATGCAGCGCTGATTGAATCATTTGCAGAGTTCAAAGAATTCAAAAACATTGACCGGGTTACCATGATGGGAATCCTCGAAGATGTATTCCGGAACATGATTATAAAGAAGTATGGTTCTGACGAGAATTTCGAAATCATTATCAATATAGACAGGGGCGATCTGGAGGTGCTTCATCACCGTGAAATCGTTGATGATGGCGCCGTAGAAGACCCGGCCAAGCAGATAGCCTATGCTGATGCAGTTAAGATTGAACCTGACTTTGAAGTAGGTGAATCTGTGTCGGAAGAAGTGCAAATTAATGATTTCGGGCGTCGTGCCGTACTTGCCTTCCGGCAGAACTTAGTAGCCCGGATTTTAGAGCTCGAAAAAGACTCTGTTTACCGTAAATACAAAGACAGGGTTGGCGATATTGTATCCGGTGAAATCTATCAGGTTTGGAAAAAGGAAGTGTTGATTCTTGACGAAGATGGCAACGAACTGATTATACCAAAAGCCGAACAAATCCCTTCTGACTTTTTCAAGAAAGGCGAAACTGTAAGGGCAGTAGTGCTGCGTGTTGACATGAAAAACAATACCCCGCAGATTATCCTTTCACGTACTTCACCTGCATTTCTTGAAAAACTGTTTGAACAGGAAGTTCCGGAGGTTTTTGATGGTCTGATAACCATCAAAAAAATTGTCAGGGAGCCTGGTGTACGTGCCAAAGTGGCGGTAGAAAGCTATGACGACCGCATAGACCCGGTAGGTGCCTGTGTGGGTATGAAAGGTTCAAGAATCCATGGGGTAGTGCGTGAATTACGCAATGAGAACATTGATGTAATCAACTTTACCAATAACAATACGTTATACATTACAAGATCACTCAATCCGGCGAAAATCACCTCAATTAAATTAGATGATGCCAACAAAAGGGCCGAGGTGTACCTCAAACCAGACCAGGTATCACTGGCCATCGGTAAGGGCGGACTCAACATTAAGCTGGCCAGCAAGCTAACTGGCTATGAGATTGATGTTTACCGTGATTCGGAAGTGGATGTTGAAGATGTTGACCTCGACGAATTCTCAGATGAAATTGACAGCTGGATTCTCGATGAATTGAAAAACATTGGATGTGATACGGCAAAAAGTGTATTGGAGTTGCCTGTTGAAGACCTTGTTAAACGTACCGATCTGGAAGAAGAGACCATTCGTGAAGTAATCAGGATACTAAAGGCAGAATTTGAATAATGGTCTCTTGCCTGAAGTAAAATTAAAACCTAAAAATGTCAGAAGCAACACAAACTATAAGAATCAGTAAAGCAGCCACCGAACTCAATGTGGGTGTACAAACGATCATTGACTTCCTGACCGAGAAGGGTGTTGCCGATGTAAATCGCAACTCTAAAATCAGCGACGACATGTATGAGTTGTTGCTTAAGCAGTATGGCACAGAGAAGAACGAGAAAGAAGAAAGCAAGAAAATAATTCAGAACAGGCTAAAACCAAAAGAGTCAGTAGTTCTTGATGAAACCAATAAACTACCCCGCCCCGGTGATCAAGACAATGAACCGGAGCTGGTATTAGTTAAAAACATGCCTCCCGTAGTGGAGAAACCCCGGGCAGAGAAACTGCCTGAACCGGTTGCTGCCCCCGCGCCAGAACCGGTTGCGGCTCCCATACCAGAACCGGTTGTGGCTCCCACATCTGAATCAGCTGCGGCTCTCTCACCTGAACCCACACCTGAGCCTGTAGAAAAGAAAGATGAAGAGGAGCAAAAGAAAGTTGCACAGCCAGGAAAGAAAAAGGAGGCGGAAGAGCAACTTATCAAAGCGGATGTGCCTCCGGCAGAAAGTATAAAGGTCGTTGGTAAAATTGACCTGAAAGCCTTTGACCGGCCAAAAGGCAAAAAAACTGCGCCAAAAGCAGAGGCGCCGCCCCCTGAACCAGAGAAGGCACCTGTGGCAAAGAAAAGCTTGCCAAAGGAGGAGCCTAAACCAGCGCCGGTGGTAGAAGCCACTGATGTTGTGCCGGAACAGGCAATACCAGTACCTGATGCACCTGAGAACACTGAAAACCCTGTAGAGGAAATTTTCCGTGCCCAAAGGGAAGAGCTGAAAGGTCCAAAAATTTTAGGAAAGATTGAGCTGGCTCCACCACCTGTGAAGAAGCCGATTGCATCTTCGTCGGGTAATGCACCCGGCGCAGGAAGGGATGGGAAAAAGAAGCGAAAACGCATTGACCCGGCACCGGCAGGAACACCAGTTCCACAAGGTGAGAAAAGCACCCCACGTCCGCCAAGGCCCGGTGGAAGGCCATCCGGTTCTCATCCGCGTCAACCGCAGCCACAGCTTACTGAGGAGGATGTACAAAAACAAATTAAAGAAACACTTGCCCGCCTTAGTGCAGGGAAAACGAAGTCGAAATCAGCCAAATACCGCAAGCAAAAACGCGAGGATTTCCGTGCAGCGCAGGAGGAGGCAGAATTAGAGAATCAGGAAAAAGTTATCAAGGTAACTGAGTTTGTTTCGGCAAACGAGTTATCACGGATGATGAATATCTCTGTAAATGAGATTATTAGCACTTGTATGTCGCTTGGGATGTTCGTTTCAATTAACCAACGACTTGATGCTGAAACTTTGACAATTGTTGCCGAAGAATTTGGCTACAAGGTAGAGTTCGTATCTGTTGAAGTGCAGGAGGCCATTAAAGAAGAAGAAGACTCGCCCGAAGAGCTGCTGCCACGCCCGCCTATTGTAACGGTTATGGGGCACGTTGACCACGGAAAAACCTCATTGCTCGACTATATTCGTAAGGCGAATGTTATTGCCGGTGAGGCGGGAGGTATTACCCAGCATATCGGTGCATATAATGTAAAAACGGATGCGGGCAAACGCATTACCTTTTTAGATACGCCTGGTCACGAGGCCTTTACGGCAATGCGGGCAAGGGGTGCGCAGGTAACAGATGTGGCCATCATAGTAATTGCCGCTGACGACAGCGTGATGCCCCAAACCATAGAGGCGATTAACCATGCCCAGGCTGCTCAGGTACCTATTGTATTTGCCATCAACAAGATTGATAAGCCAGGTGCAAATCCTGAGAAAATCAAAGAGCAGTTGGCAAACATGAATATCTTGGTAGAAGACTGGGGCGGGAAATACCAAAGCCAGGAAATTGCCGCCAAATCAGGTAAGAACGTTGATGCACTCTTAGAAAAAGTACTACTTGAAGCTGAGATTCTTGACCTGAAAGCAAATCCAAACCGCCGTGCCAGTGGAACAGTGATTGAATCATCTCTCGATAAAGGACGTGGCTTCGTAACAACTTTGCTGGTACAAACCGGAACATTGCGTATCGGTGATGTGGTACTTGCGGGGCCGCACAGTGGCCGTGTAAAGGCTTTGTTTAATGAACGCGGCGCTCAAATAAAAGAAGCAGGGCCTGCTATTGCAATGCAAATGCTTGGTCTTAGCGGCGCAGCATCTTCAGGTGATAAGTTCAATGTGATGGCTGATGAGCGTGAAGCACGCGATATTGCCAATAAACGACAGCAATTACAACGTGAGCAAGGCATCAGAACCCAGAAACATATTACCCTTGATGAAATCGGACGACGTATTGCAATTGGCGATTTCAAGGAACTGAACATCATTATCAAAGGTGACGTAGATGGCTCTGTTGAGGCTTTGTCTGATTCATTACTGAAACTTTCAACTGAGAAAATTCAGGTGAATATCATACACAAATCGGTGGGGCAGGTGTCAGAATCAGATGTACTGCTGGCATCGGCTTCAAATGCAATTATCATCGGATTCCAGGTTAGGCCTTCTGTTACGGCGCGTAAACTTGCCGAGAGCGAGCAAATTGATATGCGTTTTTACTCTATTATTTACGATGCCATTGAAGAAATCAAGCTTGCCATGGAAGGCATGCTGGCACCTGAATACGAGGAGAAAGTTGTATGTAACGTGGAGGTGCGTGATGTGTTTAAAATCACCAAGGTGGGAACGGTTGCCGGATGTTATGTGCTGGATGGGAAAATTACCCGTCACACCAAAATCAGGCTTATACGTGATGGTATTGTAATGTACACCGGCGAACTCGGCTCATTGCGTCGCTTTAAAGATGATGTAAAAGAAGTTGCTACCGGCTATGAATGTGGTTTGAATATCAATAACTACAATGATATTAAAGAAGGCGACATCATTGAAGGATATGAGAATGTAGAGATAAAGCGCAAGCTTTAATTCAAAAACATCAGGGCAAAGGCTGAATAAAGTCTTTGACAATAAAGGAGCCCGGAAATTGCAAATGAATGGTTTTTTGCAGCTTTCGGGCTTCTGCTTTTGAACGGAAATCGCCAGCCCGAACCTTGAAATTCGGTTGTTGATACGTCAAATAAACCGGTACTCCTGGAAAGGCATCCTGAAAATCTTTTAACGCACTTGTGGCTCTTTCCTTAGCATTGTTACCTGCATCAGAGAATACCTGAACCCGAAAACCATCAACCCCTGGTGCTGCATAATTGGCTTTGCGGTAATTTTCAAGGAGCTGCTCCAAACCGGCAGGCTCAACATAGGTAATTTTGCCTGTTTGCCCATTTGAAAGGGTGCAAAGGGTGCAAAGAGCTGCGAAAAGACCAAATTTCAGGGTTTTCATTGGTGCAAAGGTAATGTTTCGCACAATTGCTTTATCAAATGAACCATCCCGTCTGTTTGTGCCTGCTGAAAGGGGCGGTATCCTGCTTTGCGAAAGAGTGAAAGCGCCGGAAAATTTAAAGGATGAACCATGGCAAAAAGATTTAGAAGGCCGTATTGAACCGCATACTGCTCAAGCAGATTTAAATAGATAAGGCCCAAGCCCTTCTGACGAAATGCTTCATCAAGAATGATACCAACCCAGGCTGACTGTTGTTGTAAATCAGCATCATACAAATCAATCAACCCAACAGGCACTGTGTTAAATTCACACACTAGTCTGCATTGCTTGTCGTGCAGTAACACCGGCAGGTTATTAATGAATTCCTCCAGGTCGTTGAGGCACAGTTGTTCGTGCAGGCTACTAAACTTCTTGTTAAGGGGGTTGAGTTCGATGCCGGCCATCCAAATTAGATCGTCTGAAACCGGTGCCCTGAGCAGGGTTTGTTGCTTATTGGGGAAATGTTTTCCCAAGAGGTAGAAAATTTTATTGATTTGGTGTTTCCGAGCAAATATAAGTATTAATTTTGCGCCCGAATTAAGGGTACGCCCTATACTTTATAACCTAAAAATCAATGGCTCAAAGCACCGGCAAAATTGCCCAAATTATCGGTCCAGTAGTAGACATCAGTTTCGACACCACTACAAGTAAGCTCCCAAATATTTTAGATGCTTTGGTTGTGACCCGCGACAATGGTCAGCGTATTGTATTTGAATGTCAGCAACATATTGGCGAAGACACCGTACGTGCCATTTCGATGGACTCTACCGATGGTTTAAGCCGGGGAATGGCGGTTGAAGCACTTGGTTCTCCCATCGCCATGCCTATTGGTGACCAGGTAAAAGGCCGTTTGTTCAATGTAGTAGGTGAAGCGATTGATGGAATCAGTCAACCAGACCGCAAAGAAGGCTATTCAATTCACCGTGAGCCCCCAAAGTTTGAAGATTTGAGTACCTCAGCTGAGGTACTTTTCACCGGAATTAAGGTAATTGACTTAATTGAGCCTTATTCAAAAGGAGGTAAGATTGGTCTTTTCGGTGGTGCCGGTGTAGGTAAAACGGTATTAATTCAGGAGTTGATTAACAATATCGCCAAAGGGCATGACGGATATTCAGTTTTTGCCGGAGTAGGTGAGCGTACCCGTGAAGGAAATGACCTTTTACGTGAGATGATTGAGTCGGGTATTGTGAAGTATGGTGAAGCATTTAAGCACAGCATGGAGCAGGGAGGATGGGACTTGTCGAAAGTTGACATGGAGGAGCTGAAAAATTCACAGGCTACCTTTGTTTTCGGCCAGATGAATGAGCCACCCGGGGCCCGTGCAAGGGTTGCCCTTTCAGGTTTGACGATGGCAGAATATTTCCGTGACCGCGACGCAGAAGGCGGCGGTAAGGATATTCTGTTCTTTATTGACAATATCTTCCGTTTTACCCAGGCGGGTTCAGAGGTATCGGCACTTCTTGGCCGGATGCCATCAGCGGTAGGTTACCAGCCTACCCTGGCAACAGAGATGGGTCTGATGCAGGAGAGAATCACTTCTACCAAGCACGGTTCTATTACTTCTGTTCAGGCGGTTTATGTACCAGCGGATGACCTTACTGACCCTGCACCTGCAACAACCTTTGCCCACTTGGATGCTACAACGGTATTGAGCCGTAAGATTTCAGAGCTGGGTATTTATCCGGCGGTGGACCCATTGGATTCAACTTCAAGGATTCTTACACCTGCTGTTGTTGGTGAGGCGCATTACAACTGTGCTCAACGTGTAAAAAACATCCTTCAGCGTTACAAAGAATTGCAGGATATCATTGCGATTCTGGGTATGGATGAGCTTTCTGAAGAAGATAAACTTGTAGTACACCGTGCCCGCAGGGTGCAGCGTTTCTTGTCACAGCCCTTCTTTGTAGCCCAGCAATTTACTGGTCTTGAAGGCCGTTTCGTGCAAATTGAAGATACTATCAAAGGCTTTAACATGATTATTGATGGTGAGGTGGATGAATACCCTGAAGCGGCATTCAACCTTGTGGGCACTATCGAGGAGGCCATTGAAAAAGGTAAGAAACTCATCGCTGAAGCAGCACAATAATTAAGGCTATGCATCTGGAGATCATCACCCCTGAGAAAAAACTCTTCGAAGACGAAGTGAAGGCGCTTACCCTTCCGGGAACGGATGGATCTCTTGGTATTCTTGAGAACCATGCCCCCCTTATTTCAGCGCTGAAAAAGGGAGTGGTTAAGGTAACGGATAAAACTGCTGCCAAACACCAGTTTGAAATCAAGGGTGGTGTTGTAGAAGTACTGCATAACAAAGTGATTGTGCTGGCCGAGTAGTACCCGGCAAAACACAACAATACTCAATTCGCCCTTCCGGTATCTTGCCGGATGAGTTTTTGGTATATGAATCATGAATTTTTCATGCGTGAAGCGCTTCGTGAAGCCCAGAAAGCTTTTGACGAAGATGAGATTCCGATTGGCTGTGTAGTCGTCTGGAGAGATACAATCATTGCCCGCGCCTATAACCGTACTGAAAAATTAAATGACTTTACGGCGCATTGTGAGATGCAGGCCTTTACCAGTGCAGCCGACTACCTGCGAAACAAATACCTTGACGAATGCACGCTGTATGTAACATTGGAACCCTGTGTTATGTGTAGTGGTGCGGCTTTTTGGACCCGTATCGGGCATATCGTATTCGGAGCGTATGACCAGAAAAGAGGTGTTTCGGCCATTTCAGGGCAGGTACTTCATCCGGCAAGCAAAATAGAAGGAGGGCTTATGGAGTCTGAATCGGCTCAGTTGCTTTCTTCTTTTTTCCAAAAAAAACGCCGTCTGAATCCATAAAAAAAACCCTCTGACCGAAATCAAAGGGTTTGTTTCTTTATGCTGTTTCGCTTATGCGTTGGTGTTTACGATCTTTTCTTTGATACGTGCTTTCTTGCCTGTAAGTTCACGTATATAATAAATACGTGCTCTGCGAACAACGCCACGCTTGTTTACGTCAATCTTATCAATAAATGGTGAATTGTCAGGGAAGATACGCTCTACCCCTACCCCACCTGAGTTCTTACGAACGGTAAAGGTTTTGGTGACGCCTGTACCTTTGCGTTGAACTACAACGCCCTGGTACTGCTGGATTCTTTCTTTGTCACCTTCTTTAATCTTAAAGTGAACGGTAATAGTATCACCAGCCTTAAATTCAGGCAGGTTTCTTTTTTCTGTCAATTGACTGGCAATTTGTGCGAGCTTGTCCATAACGCAGTATCTATAAATGGTCCCCAAAAAAGGAGTGCAATATTAGCAATTTTTTAAATATGTCTGTTGATAAAAAGAAATTATTCTTTTAGAAGCCCCGGACGCCTTTCTTTGGTTCGGGATACGGCCTGTTCATGTCGCCATTTGTCAATCAAAGCGGCATTGCCAGATAAAAGCACCTCCGGTACCTTAAAGCCTCTGAAGTCAGCAGGTCGGGTGTAAACTGGCGGGGCGAGCAGGTTGTCTTGAAATGAATCGGTTAAGGCGGAAGTTTCATCCGAAAGCACCCCTGGCAATAGCCTGATAACGGCATCACATACTACAGCTGCTCCCAGTTCACCTCCGGAAAGCACATAATCACCAATTGAAATCTCGCGGGTTACAAAGTGCGCTCTGATACGTTCATCAATCCCTTTATAGTGCCCGCAAAGGATGACAATGTTTTGTAATGTTGACAGTTGATTGGCCAAGGGCTGCTTTAATGGCTCCCCATCGGGGCTCATGTAAATAATTTCGTCGAAGGTGTTGCTTTGTTGCAGGTGTTCAAGGCAGTTTACAATGGGTTCGGGCATCATAACCATGCCAGCACCACCACCAAAGGCATAGTCGTCAACACTCTTGTGCTTATTGGTACTGTAGTCGCGAAGATTATGTATCTGCACCTCAACCAGGTTCTTTTGAATAGCACGTTTGAGAATCGAATGGCTGAACGGGCTTTCTAAGAGCTCGGGTAAAACAGTGATAATATGAATTTTCACCCGGCAAAGGTAGGTATTCTTAATGCTAAATATGCTGTTTCAGAGCAGCGTTAGCATGCCCTTTGACTGCTTTGAAATTTCAACTTATGCGTGTTGTCTGCTTCCCTATCTTTGCCAACCATTTAATAGCATGAACGATATCAGAAATAACTGGACGAAGGAAGAAATTCTTGAAGTTTATCAGACCCCCCTTTTGGAACTTGTTTTCAGGGCTGCGCAACTGCACCGCAAATACAATAAATCAACGGAGGTGCATGTTAACTCATTGATTTCAATTAAAACAGGTGGCTGTACAGAAGATTGCGAATACTGCCCGCAGGCAGCCCGGTACTCTACCGGGGTTGATGTACACAAACTAATGACTGTTGAGCAGGTTACTGACTTGGCCACCAAAGCCAAATCGGGTGGAGCTTCAAGAGTATGCATGGGTGCTGCCTGGAGAGAGGTGCGTGATAATCGTGATTTCGACAAGGTAGTTGACATGGTGAGTGCAGTGAACAATTTAGGGATGGAGGTTTGTTGCACCCTGGGTATGATTACCGAGGAGCAGGCAAAGCGGCTCTCAGAAGCAGGGCTGTATGCCTATAATCACAACCTTGATACGTCTGAAGAGTATTATGATGAAATTATCCATACCCGCACCTACGACGACAGGTTGAAAACCCTTGAAAATGTGCGGAATGCCAACCTTACAGTTTGTTCAGGAGGGATTATTGGTATGGGTGAATCGGTAGAAGACCGCTGCGGGATGCTATTCACCCTCTCGCACCTGAAGAAACACCCTGAATCAGTGCCCATTAATGCGCTTGTAGCTGTTGAAGGCACCCCACTTGAGAATCAGCCGCCGGTACCCATCTGGGATATGGTTCGCATGGTTGCCACTACCCGTATTGTGATGCCCAAAACAGTTGTAAGGCTTAGTGCCGGACGTCAGCAGATGACGCTTGAGGGGCAGGCATTGTGTTTCCTGGCAGGCGCCAACTCTATTTTCTCTGGTGAGAAACTGCTAACTACTCCCAACCCTGAATTTAGTGAAGACATGGAGATGCTGCGTATTTTCGGACTTCAGCCCAGGGTGCCATTTCAGGATGCACAGCCGGCAAAGACCGAAGCGGCAAGCCACTAAGGTAGCGAAGTATGCAGTCGGAAGCCCATCCATTGCAGGCACTGCTTGAAAAGCGAAAGCAGGAAGGCTTGTTAAGGGTGCTTCGGCACAATACCGGATTGGTTGATTTCTGTTCAAATGATTA
>JAIBAI010000079.1 GCA_019695235.1 Bacteroidia bacterium
TCTGATGATGGTTCAACTGAACAGGTAAGACAATTGGCCAAAGAGAGCAGCTCAGTTAAAGCATTGATTTTTGCCCGGAATTTCGGTCAGGTGCCTGCAATCATCGCCGGTTTGCGTGCCTGCACAGGTGATGCGGCGGTTGTGATGTCGGCTGATTTGCAAGACCCCATTAGTTTGGTAAGCCAGATGATTGAAAAATGGGAAGCAGGTTCTGAGATAGTGATTTGTCATCGGCTCGACCGTGAAGATTCTTGGCTGGCGCGGGTAACCTCCCAGGTATTTTATGGCTTTATGAAGCTTGCCAATCCCCGTATGCCAAAAGGAGGCTTTGATTTTGTATTGATGAGTCGTTTGGGCATTGATACCTTTAACAGCATCAATGAACGCAATCGCTTTTTTCAGGGAGATATTCTCTGGATGGGGCTTTCAACCACATTCATACCCTATAAGCGCCTGAAACGCACCATTGGCAAATCGCAGTGGAGTTTCGGTAAAAAACTGAAATATTTTATTGACGGGGCTTTAAACACCTCCTATATCCCCATCCGCTTTATGTCGGCACTGGGATTGGTTGTTTCTTTGCTTGGCTTTTGCTATGCACTGGTAGTTGCTTACGCCCGGTTTATGCACAAGGTACCTTTTACCGGATATGCACCAATCCTGATTTTAATCTTATTAATAGGAGGAATTCTTATGCTCATGTTAGGCATTATCGGAGAATACCTTTGGCGCATCTATGATGAAACACGTAAAAGACCTGAGTATATCGTTCGTGAAAGACTTGATACTTCAACTGTTCCCGATAGTAAAAATCCCGAAATTACAGGTAAGCCATCAACAACAATTTAAATTAAATTTGTAAATCATATCCTACCTATAAATACCATTTTTATAGGTTCTAATTGTTACACCATATTCCTCTCTAAATGAGTAAAAAAGACCAATATATACACGGAATGGACTGGACCTTCCAGCACAAGAAGGGTTTAAGTGAACTTGCAAACTACCGTAAGTACCAATTTAACCTAATTAAGAAAAATCTTGGAAGGAATATCCTAGAGGTTGGCAGTGGGGATAAGGGGTTTACAGCTCAAATGATTCAATCAGGACTACCGATAGATAGGCTTGTTTCTATTGAACCTTCTGACGATTTCTATACGCATTATCAAAACAACGATACATTCCCTGAGTATGTAAAGTTTACAAAGGAAGATTTGTTCAGTCTTACGCCAGAGACACACGGTAAGTTTGATACGCTGGTTTTTATCCATGTATTAGAGCATATAGAGAAGCATCGTGAAGCGCTTGATTTGTCTGCCTCACTTCTGGAGTCGGGTGGTCATGTGTTGATCGAAGTTCCTGCCGGACCCTATTTGTTTTCGGTGCATGATGATTTATTAGGTCATTATCGACGTTACACCAAAAAGATTTTGCGTTCGGCCATCAATGAGAAATATTATGAAACAGAACGTATTTGGTATAATGATCCCATTGGCGTATTAGGGTCTTTTGTATACTTCAAACTACTTCGGAAGAAGTTAAATACACAGGAAGGTGCGAGTCTGGTAAAGAATCAGGGTAGTTTATACGACAAATATGTGATACCCTTTGAACAAAGCATTGAAAAGTATTTCACCTTTCCATTTGGCTTAAGCTTAACGGCTATTTTAAAGCGGAAATAGGGAAATAAGGGGGCTTTTGGTTTGCGACCGGATTCGAGTAGGCTAATTATCAATGATTACATTGCCCGAACCTGTGGAAATAGATTTCAGTCTGTAATAGTTCGCAACGGCCTTATTTTTCCAATTCAGCGAATCATGATTTATATCGTCAATGAAAATACTTGATGGTATTACTGCTAATGAATCTACCTGTACAGACCGACCTTGTGCAGAAGCAACAAAAGCTTCGCGCTTCAACAGTGTTGTGTGATACGAATTAGCCGTTCCGGAAAGAAGGTCTACCCAGGCATGCTCAATTCTATTAGGCACGGCCAACTGAAGTACGCTAAAAAGAATAATAACCAGCACACTTGCAATTGCCATTCTTACATTGTTCAGGCCTGAATCTATTTTCAGGTAATTCGCAGTAATTAACACGCCAATAAACCAAGTAACGATGTAAAACATCATCATGACATTGGTTGCCCTTCCTGGATTTGTAATCACACCCGTTTTATATGTGAAAGGAACGTGCAAGGCGACAAATACGGTGAATGTCGCAAGCCAAAAGAGTGCTAATTGCCATGCTGGCACTTTAACATGATCTAAGATTTTGTGCCAGGGTTTCAAAAGAACTAAAAGAAGGCTGAATAGAAGCAGTGGTGTTCTGACAAACAGCATAAACAGCTCCTTTTTTGTAGCAATCAAACCACCTTTGATTGCATAAAACAGATCACCAACCGGTAAATTTTTTGCATTTTCGGTGAGTACTTCAGTTCTTACTGAATTTCCAGGGCTAATGATTGAAAAGATGCTGGCAACAATTGCAAGGGCGAAGAGTTGAAAAATCAACTTTGTGTTATTTACGGTAGTTCTTTTCAATTGAAGAAAAACAATAACACTTAGGATACAGATAAAGACAAGCAGGTTTACTTCGGATGTGCCCGGAATTGATATTGCAAGAATGCAAAGTATAAACTTATGAAACTTGTTTTTGTTGTTGGCATTCAGTAATCCAAAGAACACCAATTGCAAACCAATCCCTAATTGATACGACATGGTAGAAGGTATCCAGAAGAAGGCTTCAGCTGTTGACGGCATCTGCCAGCAGTACGCACTGACCAGCAAAGCTGTAACGAATATACTCGCCTTCTTATCGGTAAAAGATCGTGTGAAAAACCAGGTTGCTAACACAA
The DNA here is from genome assembly GCA_019695235.1 of Bacteroidia bacterium. Classification (GTDB taxonomy): domain Bacteria; phylum Bacteroidota; class Bacteroidia; order M30B66; family M30B66; genus JAIBAI01. The sequence goes on from JAIBAI010000079.1 coordinate 2,858, forward strand.
AGAGGCATATCCAGAGAAAAGAAAACAATCTGATTCCTTCCGGGAAACCGAATTTTATGGGGTGAAGCAGGCTGATGATAAACAAAGCAAAATAACGCCCGGTCCATGAACGATACCATTCAATCTGAGACTGAAAGAACCCAAATTTATCAAGTACCGCAGAAACGGTAAAATCATCAGCCTGTATATGTATATACTTGGAAAGTAATAGAAAAGGTAGGATTGTAATTAAAAGCAATCCAATGCCAGTTCCAATAAGGGTGTATTTTAGGATTTTTTCTAACATACCTTATCTAAGTACATCCTTACCCTGATAGCGCCCTGCAGCTCCCAGCATTTCTTCGATACGCAGGAGCTGATTGTATTTTGCAATCCTGTCGCTACGCGATGCCGAGCCTGTTTTTATTTGTCCGCAGCGCAGCGCCACCGCCAAATCAGCAATGGTGGTGTCTTCTGTTTCGCCGCTTCGGTGGCTCATTACAGCAGAATATTTGTTATTCATCGCCATTTGTACCGCGCTGATGGTTTCTGTAAGGGTACCAATCTGGTTTACCTTTACCAGGATTGAATTAGCAGTTTGTGTTTTTATTCCTTCGGCCAGTCGCTCTACATTGGTAACAAACAGGTCATCACCTACCAGTTGGGTATTGCTGCCTAATTTCTTGGTAAGCAGTTTCCAGCCATTCCAGTCGTCTTCTGCCAGACCATCTTCGATAGAGAAGATAGGGTATTTCTTTCTCCATCCGGCCCAGAAATCAACCATTTCGGCAGAAGTAAGTTTGTCGCCTGTTGATTTTTTGAAATGATAAACGCCTTCCTTGGCATCATAAAACTCAGATGCAGCCGCATCCATTGCAATCCATACATCCTCACCGGGCTTGTAACCAGCTTTTTCAATGGCTTCGATGACCGTAGTGATGGCCTCGTCATTCGATTTGAGGTTAGGTGCAAAGCCTCCTTCATCACCCACATTGGTTGACATGCCCTTGGCTTTGAGTACCGATTTAAGCGTATGGAAAATCTCGGTACCCATGCGCAAAGCTTCAGCAAAGCTGGGGGCACTCACAGGCATCACCATGAACTCCTGAAAATCAATGCTGTTGTCGGCATGTGAACCTCCGTTAAGGATATTCATCATAGGCACCGGCAACAGTGCAGCATTTACGCCACCAACATACCGGTAGAGCGGCAAGCCTAATTCAGCAGCAGCAGCTTTTGCAGCAGCAAGTGATACACCCAAAATTGCATTTGCACCTAAATTTGCCTTGTTGGGTGAACCATCTAACTCAATCATTGCCAGGTCAAGACTGCGCTGGTCAGATACTTCAAAACCCTGAAGTTCGGTATTGAGGGTACTGTTTACGTTATTGACAGCATTTTCAACCCCTTTTCCCAGGTATCTTTTCTTGTCATTGTCTCTTAATTCAACTGCTTCGTGTGTTCCGGTAGAGGCTCCTGACGGTACAGCAGCCCTTCCAACGGCACCGTTGCTTGTGTAAACTTCTACTTCTACTGTTGGATTGCCGCGTGAATCAAGAATTTGTCTGGCGTGAATGTGTGCTATTGAACTCATGGTTTTTCAATGTTTATTACAAAAGAAGGTATAAAGAAACCCTGTGGGAATTCATTTTATTGATGTTCGAGCAGGGTAAATAAATCGGTTTTTTGAATGATATTGAATTTCGAAAAATCGTTGCCAATGAAGCTGTTGATTGAAAGGGTATTCGGTACAACGATATACTTTATTATTCCGGCATTGAATTTTGCGTGGTATTTTGAATAATCGAATTTCGATTGTGAGGGGATGATATCTTTATTAGGGGCCACCGAACGGTTAGCCAACATGCAGTTTATATCAGTATCAAATGAAAGGAAATAGGTGTCTGGATGTTTGCTTAACAGCGTATTCAGGTTCTTGGCAAAAAGCAGTTTCTCATTAAACCTGCTTGCCGGACTTTTGATATCACCCAGGTGCTCATGAAACAGTTTCTGGCCAATAATATTTGGCATCAGAAGTATTAGGTAGCTTGCCAGCAATGCTCCGGATATTCTGGCATATTGCTCAGGGTTGACCTTTAAGTGCAGGAGTTTGTTTATTTCAAGGGCAGCAAATACCAGGGTGGCAATGATAAACTCATTGTAATAATTTATCCATGAACCTTCTTTGACCGATGTTGCGAAAGCAAAACCGAAAACTACGAAAATATTCAGGCAAATAAAACGCTCCTGATGGCTCCGTCTTGTATCAAAAATGAAAAAGCAGGCAATGATACCGGCAGCAAATACCAATGATGATTTCAAAAAGAAATGTGAAAAAACATCATAAGCTCTGGTGATAGAAATGCCGTTGTTGAGTCCGCCAATGTTGTTTTTTAGAAAGTACCCATCGTATTGTGCGATAAATGCCATCAGGGTAATAGCCAATAAGGCAGGCACCATCAATGAAAAGCCCAGAAATGATTTATAGTTTTTGGTCAGCAGGAAGAACAAAGGTGGGATTACCAATAACTGGATGCCGTTTTGTTTGGTAAATATTGATAGCACAATACATGCTGTTCCTAAAAAAAGCATGAACATTTTATTTTGAAACAGCCCGGATAAATTGGCAACAATACCATCAGATTTGGCACGCTGGTTTGTGTTGTTTGATGTGTTCTCCTGATCTTTAAGGAAATAACAAAAGATGTATAAATACACTATGAACAGCAAGCTGAACAGCGCGTCAGGCCTTCCGGCAAAATGAATTCTTGTTAGGTATAAGAAGTAAAGCGTACAGGAGATGAATGCTATTTGTTTGTTAACTGAAAGCAATTTCACCAGGAGCCGGTAAAGGATAAAACCACCGAGCAGGTTTATTAAAAGGCTGATGGTTCTTGAAAGTATATAGATACCATGCAGGTTTTCTAAAGGCGAGAGCGAAAGAGCTTTGCCAAAAAGTATGACAAGATTGTAATAAAATGGAGGGTACTGTGTTACATCAAAATTGGCATCTTCAGGATCACCAAATAATGGCAGCCCATATAATACCTTGCTGATACTGTA
>JAIBAI010000041.1 GCA_019695235.1 Bacteroidia bacterium
CGCATCAGATACATCTTGCCATACCCTTTGTGGAAAAAGCTATCTCCGGCTGTTTCACGGCGCTCCATCTCTTGTCCTTTGATACTGGTAACAACACGGTAAAGGTAAATTCCATTTGCTAACTGGTCGCCGAACTCATCACGCCCATCCCATGCAAAGCTGGTAATGTTGCGCCCAATACGTATCGGCCCCAGTTCATCCCTGCGAATATCACGTACCACCTTTCCGGTAATGGTGAGAATTTGAATTCTGAATTGGTCGGGCACCTCTGAACCGGTAAGGGTGAACACGAAATGGGTCTTGGTACTAAAGGGGTTCGGGTAATTGTACACCTGGGTTATAGTAGCCCGGTTCACCACTTCAAACCCTATACGGTACTCAATAGAACCACTGGCATTGCCTGAACGGTCGTGTGCTCTTACATACAACTCATACTTCCCGTCTTCAGTGAAACTGGGGTTCCATTCGATTTTCGCCTTGTTTGCCGGAAGTGCTGCCGGATAAAACTGTAAGCCTGAACTTGCAAAATACACCTGAGCAGCAGCAGTTTGCGTTGGTGTTTTCAGATAAATTCTGAACGAAGAGGTATCATCTAAAACCAGGTAGGGGTTTTCGTCTTTTAGTTGAATCAGAATCTCAGGTTTCGGACTGATGATATCCCCGTTGAGGATATGCACCTTGTCGAAAGTCACATCTAACAAGGGATTTATCCTATCGCCTCCAACGTAGAAACTCCGGCTGCCGATATTGTTAAAATGAAACTGTTCGGGTTGGTCGTTGTTCGGATTTGCCTCCACCCAGATGGTATTCATCCCGCTGAGTGAAAGAGTTGAAACGGCAACGGTATCCAATAAAATCTCACCTGGTGCCAGTGGCTTTTGACGGCTGTAATTTACCGGATGAATATTCCGGTCGGTATCCTGAACCCAATAGGCCACCAGCATACTGTCCATTGGCAACTCACTGATGTTCTGAATGGCTATCGCCAGACGGAGCGAATCGCCCTGCTGCAAGGTATCACGGTAAAGAAAATAGCCTGAGAGCGGGTTCAGGGCGGCCTCAGGCACCTCATCAAACGTAACTTGCCAACGGTCAAGCTGCACCGGGCTTCTCAAGCTGTCATCACGAATAAATGCATTGAGACTCAGGTACTCATATTGCTTGTTTTCAATCAGTTCACTCAGGTCAAACTGACCTTCATGACCGCTCAATGCTTCTACAATCACCTCTTCAGCACCATTTGCCTTGATACCACTCACCCGGATGCGAATACTGTCTTTGGGATTATCAAAGTTTCTTGCCCGCCAGCTGATGGTATCCCAGCCCGTACCAGGACCGATACGGGTGGAAGTGAAATCACCACTTACCCAGCTATTGTATAAGGGAACATTCAATGTAAGATTAGCATTTGCCGAGTCGGCTACTATCTCAATGGCTGAGCCCGGATTGCCCTTTTGAGTAAAAAATATCCAGGGGTAATCGTTGGGCAGATACCGAACACTGTCGGCCCCCAGAGCTTCAAACGCCTCATATACAGACGGATCCCAATTCTGAAACATCCCGCGAATCCAGGTATAGGCCAGTACATAATAACCATTGGGCAGTCCGTTGAGCATATCACGCATGGCTTTCAACTCAGTGGTGCTGTTTTGGTTCCGGAAAACAAAATTCGCCATCGGTTCATTCTTACATGAACAGGTTTTGTTAAACTGCCCATATTGGTTACCCTGGTCAGGACAGTTTTTAGGTGACAGCCAGGGTTTAAGCGTCACCGAATCAAATACAGCGATGTATATAGCCCCATCGAGGCTGCATCCGGCATAGGATTGTACATCGGCATCCATTTTGTACGAAGTTGCCCATAGCTCTTCTGCTACCCAGGGATAACCATAGGTAAACACCGAAAGCTCTTTCGCACTGGTAAGAAAATCTGTGAACCGGGTAGTCCTGTTGTAATGCAAGAGGTTGAACTTGTCTTTCTTAAACTGAAAATAATGGTCTTGCGACCAGCCTCTTTTACCACGAATGTATTGGAATGAGCTTTCTTTCCAGCGCCACTTCCCTCCGGGCAACGAGTCAGGTGAAACCCTCCAGAAATACACCATACTGTCGCTCAGGGTAATTGGCAATTTCCAGTTTAATACCCCTCCGGCCTGGTTGATGCTTGTTGAAATCTTAAAAGGACTGTTAAACAGGTCGGTGGTGTCGAGCTCAAAAATATAGTTCAGGGGCGGTGCGAACGGGTCTCCGGTAGATGCTTTCAGCGTAATAGTATCTTTGGGTACCAGTGCAAACTCATAAGGCCATACCGGGAGTACTTCTGCCGAGCGGATTATCAGCTGCATATTCACATCATTGTTCGTTTCGAGCAGTTCAGTAAACTGGTTCAAGGGGTCAATGCGAATTGCGAAATTATTGATGCCCACCCCGCCTCTTTTCTGGTCAGTCACCGGCATCCGGATGCGAAGAGTATCACGGTAAAACAACTCATTCATCACGATGCTATAAGTGGTATCCATGCCCTGCGTGGGGAAATGCCTGATAACCTCCACCTGAACCGGCTGCCGGATAGCCCTGCCCCGATTGGTAATGATGATATTCAGGGCAAATGAATCTACCTCAGTACTTACTTCTTCCGGATTAAAAAACACCTCCGGTGCGCTGGTTGCATAGTCTGGATACCGCTGACTGTTAAGCACGATACCCGGGTCGCCTGACAGGGCCATCTCAAGCAAGAGGTTTTTACGCAACTGGTCTAGGCTGTGCACTGCTCTGGCGGTACGCTTCATGTTCATCCCCATGGGTTCACCATAATAGCGTTGGCACATAAAACGATACAGCGAATCAGTGTACAGGTGCAGCATTGAAGGTACCCCCAGTGCCACAGAAGCTACAAAACCAATAGTGCCTCTTTCAGGTATCAGTGTAAATTCTTCACTTTGGCTGAAACCTGCACCGGGCGGTTGGTGCATGTCGCCGGCATAACATGAATTACCTATCAGAAACGGGTATTTGCCTTTGTTGTTATAGTTCGCCGGATTGTCAATACTCACATCAAAACCGGTACCACTGGCATGGCCAAAAAAGGTCATTAATGATACCCCATTGTTGATATAGGAAGCAATCACCGAACTTTGTGTTTGCTCAATAGGTGCCGTAGTGGTCTTCTGATAAGTATATACGGTGCCTCCAAACAGGGTATCTTCAATGATGTTTTTATAGGTATTCAGGTAATTGAGAAACGTTTGCTGTTCACCGGTACTTGAGCCTCCGCTGAAGTGCAAAACCTGCTTCATCCATAATGCAGGCTCAGCAGTTTCGTATTCAACAAGCTTGTTCAGATAGGCCATCACATCCGTTCCGTGCTTGGCTGAAACCCGGCCAGTAGCCAGTGCGTGCTCGTATTTTAATGCATTACCCAGCCCGGTAGTAAACAGATTATCGCTTGAGGGAAACCCAAAAGTAGGTACCAGATTTTCGTTCCAGTTACTAATATCATTCCGATTGTTATGTGCCGATACTGACTTGCCAAGTAACAGCAAATAGTCAGGTTTTATTGCCCAATTTTCGAGTGCATAGGCAGCAAAATTTCGTATTGCCAGTGGGTGTTGCGCTATACCGTAGGCAAACTGGTCATACAGCTCTTCTACATAATAAAGCCCGGTATTAAATTTCTCTGAACGATAGCTCTTGTATTGAAGCGCCTCGTTAGCCAACTTCCGGTGCGATACAATCATGAATGCTGATTCAGGCTGCCTGGTAAACTTCCCTGGTTGCCCTTCAATATAATCAAGTGCTTGCAGGCTTTGCACTGTGATAACCTGCGTTTCAGCAAACACGAAACACTCGCGCAATTCACTGTCGCCATTAGGTACCACGGCTTTAAAGGTGCCGTTCATGTTTGTAACGGCTATGCGTCGGTGCTCGTTTAAATCATACAGCCACACTGGTGAAGTTCCGGCAGCCAGGGCAGTCATGTTCAGCAGGTACTTATCAGCGCCTGTATTGTTGGGCAACATCATCCGGAAAGAAGCTTTGTTTTCCATCTGAAAATTGTGAGGGTAGCTCCATACATAGTTTGAAAACACAGCATTTGAAGTAATACCCGCGCCGCTATTGTCGGTAAGTTTAGGATATGAATACTTAAAAGGCGTGGTAGCAGCCCCTAAGCCGGCCCTTGGGGTGGTCATGGTAAAACTGCGGCTACCATGCCCTTCCATCAGGGTATCTTTTTTCAGGTCATTGTTCAGATACAACTGTAGGCGGTGGTCGCCATTGACGGATGATACATTCGAAATAGTTTTAAAACAAACCTTCAGGCTGGCATCTGGTCCACTGTCAGCCTTACCGGAGCTGGGCAGGTTCATGATTTGATTGAGCTTGGGGGCGCTAAACACCGGGCCCGACCAACCTTCGCCGTTGGTGTATTCACTGTCGGTTGAGTTATTGAAGTCAGTTTTTCCAAAATAATATGAGCTGGTCAGTTGACTATAAACCTCCTGGATAAAATAGGGCGCTGGGGTGAGGCCGGTAAAATTCTGGTCGTTTAGTAAGCTTAATCGAAGGGCTGTATTAGTGTTTGACCAGGTAAGAAAATAGGTTGCCGTATCGGTAAATAGTGAGTAGTACTGATTAGATTGATCTGCTGTGGATGGGTATAATCCCTTGTCAAGCCAACCGTCATTTTTCCGGCCATAAAATTCAATGTAGTCGCCTTCATCCCAGGTACTGTCTTGTCCGCCCTGAACATGGATATACTGCTCTTGCCCTCTGCCAAACAACTGAATATGCGCCGGATTGATAGTACTCAGCTCAGGAATAGCAGTATTGAGCAAGCTATAAGGAATCCGGTACACCCCATCTGCCCAGACTTTTATTTTGTAGTACTGCTGGTCGTAATTGATCCACTCATTTCCTTTGTTTTGGGCAAAGGCAAAGGTTGGCAGCAAAAGCAGGAAAAACAGTAGTTTTTTGATCATGGGTGAATCACTTAGCGTTGCTATTTGCTTTTTGAATGTCGAAACGAAGCGAGAAAACGTTTGAATAAAACACCGAAGCACCGATATTGGTCAAGGCATAGTCAATCATGAAATTTTTGATTTTCAGGCCCAGTCCGATATTGGGCTGGAAACTAATTTCGCGTGCTGTTCCGGCATCATTGATTTGGCTGGTGAAATTGCCCATACCTCCACGCAGAAAAATCAGTTTGCGGTAATTGGCTTCTACTCCCAGTAGCGGACTCATAGAGAAGTTTTTATCCCTGATGAGGGTGTTGCGCATCCCATCAAAGGTAGTTTGAAGGTCAAGCTCCGCTAAAACACCAAATTTATCACCCAGCTTAAAATTACGGGCTGCACCCAGTATAACTGAAGGTTGCGTACGTTCAAGCGTATTTTCCGGAATTTGGTTTCCGGTGGCATTGAAGGCATTGCGTTGTGCTTCGCTGAGGTTGAAGCTCCAGGCATTAAAGGTAGAACTTCCGTCGCGCACTTGGGCTGCCATCAGCCATTTGCCCTTGTTATAGCGTATTCCGGCATCTATACCAAAACCCCATGCCTTGGCAAAGTCGCCTACCTTCCGGTGCACCACCTTAAAAGAGCCTCCCAGAAAGAGGTTTTCACGTAAACGACGGGCGTAAGAGAGCAAAAACGCATTGTCAATAGCTGAAAACGACTTTATCCGGTCATAATTAATATTCCCGTTGGCATCAAGTAGTTCAGAGGTATCCGGTATATCATCAACCCCAAAGCGAATAACTGTAAAACTGATAACACTTTGTGAATCAATTCGTGCTGCAAGTGCCCCATAATCGTACTTGGCAATTCCGGCAAAGTACTCTGAGTGCATCAGGTTTATCTGAAACTTCGATGTAAGTGCCTGCAAACCTGCCGGATTCCAATAGGCGGCAGTAGCATCTGAGACTGCTGCCACATAAGCTCCTGACATGCCCAATGCACGCGCACCAAGGCCTATCGCCAGGAACTCATTGCTATACTTAGGGGCATTGCCTTGTGAAAAGGCTACAGAAGGCAGAAGCACCAAGGCAAAAATTAATGATTTCAGGAACTCACCCATAGAAAATGTCTTTTTTAATAAGCTATAACGCTGCAATGGCGTATGTTTGATGTTTAAGATTGTTTTTTTTTGAGGATTGATTATTCATTAAAGTTTTAACAGGCAGGAATAATCTTTTTCTTTGCACTTTTCTGTATTGAACAGTATCGCACTATTGCATGAAACGCCTTATCAGGAAATCGCATTTTGACAACCTCTACGCCATACGGTTTATTGCGTTTCTGGCTATTTTCTTTTCTCATGGCTTTATCACATCCAATCAGCAGTTGAATGTGTCAACGCTGTTTATGGATTTGCGGCAAGTTACAGGCAATTTAAACAATGTAGCATACAGCTTACTATTTATACTAACAGGGTTTTTAAACACGTGGGGCATCTTCGAAGAACGGTTTATCTATAAGAAGATGAACATATTACGCTATTACGTACGGCGCGTATTAACCTTGATTCCGCTCTATCTGGTAATTTTCATCTTAGGGTATTACGTAGCTCCACAGGTACAAACAGGGCTTGAATCAACACAGGCACAATCAATACCTACCTGGTCGTATCTGAGTTTCCTGAGTAATTTCTACTATACGGGGCATGGCAATACCAAGCATCTGATTATCGGCAACATGTGGTCAATCGCGGTCACCTTTCAGTTTGTAATTATCTGGCCATTGCTTATGCGGTATTTCAGGCGCAACGAAGTTTGGCTGTTTGGCTTGTGTATTGCTGTTTTCGCTGGAGCTTCTTATTTTTATGCTGACCAGCCGGGCTTCCGGTACAATACCCTGAATATTTTGTGTGATTTTGTATTGGGGGCCTACCTTGCCTATTTCAGCTTTTTCAAATACAAGTTATACAACAGCCTGAAAAGCAATACAAAACGTACCAATGCTGCTGTTTACCTGTGTTTCTTTTCGTACATTCTCTTTCGTGAGAAAATTGCCGGATATTTTGATATGATTCCTTCGCAATTGTACTTCATTCTTGAGCGATTGGCATTGGCCAGCACCCTTGCTTATTTCGTATTTGAGCAAAACTTTGGCTCGAATTCAATATTGAAGCTTGCGAAACTTAAAATTTTCAACCAGCCCGGAAAAATGGTTTACGGGATGTATGCTTATCATGCCATTGGTTTGATTCTTGGTTATGTAATCATGGAATTTATGATTGACAAGCAGGGGGCAGCTTCGGTGCTATTGCTTGAACCCTTTCTGGCACTTATAGTAACAACTGCCCTGACCCTGATCAGTTATGAGTTTTTTGAGAAGAAATTTATCCGCCGGAAGAAGAATTACCAACCTTCACGCGAATACAACCCAGTAGGCCTACAGGATGTTAAAACGAAACCTGCCTAATTTGATAACCCTTGGCAATCTTGCCTTGGGCTGCTACGGAATTTTACTTGTCTTAAGCGGGCGGCCTGAGTTGGCTCCCTGGTGCATCGTTTTGGCAGGTCTGCTCGATTTCTTAGACGGTGCAACCGCTCGTCTGCTGAATGCTTATTCAGCTATTGGCAAAGATCTGGACTCGCTTGCTGATGTGGTTAGTTTTGGGGTATTACCCGGATTTATTGCACGTGAATTACTACTCAACGCCATTTCAGAGCAAACCTATTGGGGGCCGGATGATATGCTTCCCCGTATTCTCGAAGCCCTCACCTTGCTGATACCGCTTTTATCCGCCTGGCGGCTTGCACGTTTTAACAATGATCCGGGGCAGACCGAAAACTTCATTGGCTTGCCTACCCCTGCCCATGCATTTTTCTGGGCCGGTTTATCGGTTGGTATCTACCAGGGCTCACTTGAATTGCTAAATCAGGTTTGGTTGCTTGCCTTACTGATCGTTTTGATGCCCCTGCTACTTGTGGCTCCCTTGCCGATGTTCTCATTGAAATTAAAGCATCTCAAATGGCAAGGCAATCAGGTGCGGTATATCTTCCTGCTGATTTGTTTGCCGCTGTTGTTCTTTTTGCAATTGGCCGGACTTTGCCCTGTAATTCTCCTGTACCTCCTTTTATCAGGTTTGGTACTGGTATTTTCTAAGCAGACTTCAGGCTAAAGCTGAAATCTTCCATGATAGGGTTGGCCAGCAATTCACGGCAGGCTTTTTCAACTTTGGTTTTTGCCTCAGTTTCACTTTCGGCTTCCACCAGCAGGCTGATGTGTTTACCAATACGTACATCAGTAATTTCCGGAAGGCCCAGGTTTTTCATACTTCCGCTCACTGCCTTGCCTTGTGGATCAAGTAGTGCTTTGTGCGGCATAATGTCAATTTCTGCGATGAATTTCATGGCCCAAAGGTATAAAAAGCAAATAGCAGCTTAGCGTCTTAATTCAAAGTTCATACCTAAGTATAACTTCCGCACCGTTTCATCATTTGCCAATTCTTCGGCGGTACCTGCCTTTAATATGCTTCCTTCGTAGAGCAGGTAAGCCCTGTCGGTGATATTCAGGGTTTCGTGTACATTGTGATCAGTGATTAAGATGCCGATATTCTTTTCTTTCAGGCGGCTTACAATACTTTGAATATCCTCAACGGCAATAGGGTCAACTCCGGCGAAAGGCTCATCAAGCAAAATAAATTTTGGTGAAGATGCCAGCGCACGGGCAATTTCTGTGCGCCGGCGTTCACCTCCTGAAAGCAGGTCGCCCATGTACTTTCTTTTCTTGGTTAAGGAGAACTCATCAAGCAAAGATTCGAGCTTGTCTGATTGTTCCTTTTTTGTCAGTTTCGTCATTTCAAGCACTGCACGGATATTATCTTCTACGCTTAATTTGCGGAAGATAGATGCTTCCTGTGCCAGATAGCCTATACCCAGCCTTGCCCTTTTATACATTGGCAATTGACTAACGCTTATATCATCGAGAAATATTTCTCCTTCATTTGGTTTAATCAGCCCCACCATCATATAAAATGTGGTGGTTTTACCGGCACCATTCGGGCCCAATAAACCAACAATCTCGCCCTGATTTACCTCAACAGAAACGTGATTGACCACCGTTCGGCGCCCGTACCGTTTTACAAGGTTTTCTGTAAATAATTTCATCGTTAGAACTTAACAACCAGTGATATCCTAAAACCAAGCGACCTGGCTCCCGGCCTTTCCAGATGGGTCATTCGCCAAAGTGCATCTACCCTGACAATTTTAAATATGTTTTCAATGGCAAACCCTGATTCAAGATAAGGCCTGTATAAACGTGGGTCTCTCCCCCCCGGGTACTGAAGCATTGAAATATTTTCTGTTCGCATATCTCCGATGACGGATTTAAGGGTAATAATCTCCCGCCATTTTAATTTTCGGATCAAAGGTATCTTATTCAGGAAATAGCCGTCAAAATGGTGGTCTAAAAACAAGTATAGGTAACGGTCGCTGGTGAATTCAAATATATTCATCATGTTAAACGCCAGGGGGTCGAGTGCATAGGTTTGACTACCCTGGTGAATTTCAAGAAAAAGATAGGGTGCTTTCCCCCAAATTTTTCCGGCGTCAACCACCACATCGAGGTAACCGAAGGGGTTCAGGCGAAAGCGGTCGCTTACACGTAATTTGGTTTTGAAATAGCTGTAATCTGCTGCCATCACGCCCGGTAAAGCATAACTTAGGTCTAACTGAACAACAGGATATCTTGAGGCAACTGGTATCCGGTTAAATTCACCACTGAGGTATTTCTCTCCCCAGGCAAAGCGGGTAAGCAGACCTACCTCGGTAGTGGTAATACTGCTTAAACTCCGAAACTGCCCGTTTACAGCCTGCTTAAACTGAAAATTCCCAAGGGGAACCAAGTCACGGTTAAAGAAACTAACCCTGTTCAGAAAGCCCGGGAACCATTCATGTTCAAAACTCCCACGCAATTCTGTAACGTTTGTAACATTCTGAAGTGCCACTCTGCGCATCATAGAAGTAAGCACGTTATCTAACTGTAATGAATTGGCACTTAAACTTAATTGCTCCAAATCAGATTTATAAGAGAGGCTAAGTAAGTCTCTGTGCAGCTTGCTTTTCGAAACAAACCAACGCAGCCCTGTTTTGAACTTGAAGCGCTGGTCAAGCGTACCATAGGCAAGCGTGCCTTTTAGCTCCAGGCGTTTGCTAAAATCATTTGAAGTAACCCCTCCAAATTTCAGCCGGACTCCCTCAATTTCATTCCAACTGACGAAGGTAAAATATTGCCCGATATCGAACTTCTTCCAGTGCAGATAGCCTGTAATAAGCATTTCTGTGAGATACCTTATATTAACAAGTCGTCGTACCTGCACCAGAGAGTCAACCATCACGTAGATGTTTTTCTCCTGCTGATTCAGCGTATCAGGTCGTACATGGTGCCAGTAGTCATTGTGGCGTTCCTGGGCCGAATCCTCCACCACTACATTTCTCCCTTTTTGGAAAACAGTATCATCAATCGGTTGATTCACCTTAAAATCATCATAAACGGTAGTTTTCCGGCCAAAAAACCCCATTCCGTTGGCCTTTTCAAATGGCGCAAAATCACCTACTGATTTCTCCTCCTTGAGCATCCAGTATTTACCATCAATCTGCTCATATTTCTGCATCACATCAAACGATTTGATGTAATTGATATTGGCATTGTCGTTAAACGAAACTGACACTTGCTTCACCGCCCAGGTAGCATCATGGATATAGAGATTTCCGGTAAAGGTGAGGTCTTGTTTGCGTTTGGGCAACAAAAGTAATTTATAGCAGCGGTCAGTCCCAATATACACACTATCAACAAGATAGAACTTATAGTACCTTAAGAAATTATCAGTTACCGGACTGATAAAACTCTTGTCGAAAATCAACAAGAAGTTATCGTAGATATTGATAGTCTGGTACATGTCGCCCAGAAACTGGGAGGCACTGTTGTTTTTCAAACCTGAGATTCTGCTGGCTTTGATGTATTCCTGTTTTCGTTCAGGGTTGCGGGTGTAAAAAACATTGGTAAAGGTTTCTGTCAGCATCAAAGGCAGGTAGGCCTTGCCTTCTTCGGTGGTATCACTGTAATCAAATACAAAATTGAAGGGAGTAAACAGCTTACGTTTGGCAAATTTCTCATCGTAATTGTTCAGGTCGAACTGTATCTTATTATAAACCTGGTACTGGTATGATGCAATCTGACTGGGATTGTTTTGTGGCTTATGGCTAATTACATTCCGCATTATCCGGTGCGCCGGATTTTCGCCTGGTTTAATTACAATTTCTTTGAGTGTATAGGTTTCAGGTTGCAGGAGGATATTTATTGTATTCTGTTTATTGCGCTGGATGGGCAAGCGTTGTGCTTTATATCCAAGAAATGAAACAAGAATGGTATCGGCCATTCTTTGGATTTCCATCTCATAATAGCCATTAACGTCGGAAGTAGTGCCGATATTGGTTCCTTTAAATACAAGGTTTACAAAAGGAAGGGCTTCTTTTGTTTGCGCATTTTGTATCCGGCCCTGCACACGTGTATATTGAGCAGCAGCCTTCTGTACCTGCACGGTAAAGAGGAAGGTTAGCAACAAGCACTTGTAAACCACCCCGGTACTATTGAATAACATACTCATCCGGGGTAAAAATAAAGCAATGACCTTGCCGAAAATTCGGGGGTCATTGCGACTTATTAAAAATTAATTGCTGAAGAATTTTTGCAGCGCTTGCAAGGCTGCCAATAATTACTGCTCAGTAAAATATATGGTAATCTGGTTGTTCTGGTCACTCAGAACAATTTTACCCGGCTCTGTTGCTTGTATTGTCAATGGGTTTATTAAAAACTCATGCATTTTTTCAGCCCCGGCAAGGTCACTATCTGAAATTCTGAAAAACCATTCTGCATCTGTCAGAATCAATTTATCCGGTTCAGGTCCAAAGTCCCAGGTAAAGGGCAATTCGTTTAGTTTAGCATCGTTTTTCACGTCGGTGGCGTAGGTTTTAGAGCCTCCTTTTACCCCATATTCAATGAACACATCGGGTTCAGTGGGTATGCCCGGAATTACAGTAGCATCCCATTCGGTATTATCGGCCTTTTTCAAATTAAAGCCGTTCACCTGTAGGGCAGTCAGTCTTCTTGTTTTGCCCGCTCCTACATTGATTATGCGGGTTGCACGATCCCACTTTTTATTTTTCTTTGAGTAGGCTTTCATTTCAACCTGGTAAACCCCGCCTCTTGCATAGCTATGACTTGCAGTGCTTCCTTCGGCAGTTGCTCCATCACCAAAATCCCAAATAACTGAATTGGCCTCCTCGGCACAACTGGTAAAGTTTACTGCCTCGCCCACCAGTACATTTGATGAACTGGCAGTAAAACAAGCATCTGGCTGTTTAGTGCAGCTATTAAGCAATACTAGGCTAAGGGCAGCAAGAATTGAAAAAAGATTTTTCATATTAAGATAAAATTGAGCGTAACGTACACGCTAAACGATACGTTGTTTAACTTATTATTGTAGAAGCTTATTGCTTTTTTGAATGCCCGGCCATCTCCTTTATCCAGTAAAAGGTAAAGAAAGTTATCAACCCGATAAAAATCAAGTTAATTGCAGCACCAGTTGAAGGCATAAAAGAAAAGAGGAATTCAAAAAAGTCACGAAGTGCAAAAACGAAAGTATCCATGAAAGCAATAAATTTGTGGCGAATGTAAAAAATATTCTCTTTCGATACCAAAAGGCGTGTTTATCAGTTTTTTCCGCACCTCTCATTTAGTCAACCTCTTGGTATTACCATTGGTATTGTTGGTGATGTGGGTATTTATCTTACCCAAACCACAAATTGTTAATACTGAAAATGCCTTTCCACTGTTTTTAAGCCTGTTAAGCTTCACCATCAGCTCAAGGGAGTTGATGATTCTGCTGTCGCTCTTGCTGGTAGTGCTTCAGGCATTTTTTCTCACTACGGTAATCAACACCCATAGTGTACTGAAGGAGAATAGCCATTTACCTGCATTGATGTATGTGGTATTGATGAGCTGTTTTCCGGAGCAGCTTTCATTCAACCCATTACTATTCACCAACTTCTTTATCATACTGTTTTTCAACGCATTATTTCACTTTTACCGGGCTGAATCTGCGGTATTTCACGTTTTTGACGCAGGGCTGTTTGTAGGTGTTGCTGCTTTGTTCTACTGGCCTTCGATGTTTCTGTTTCCATTGATTTGGGCGGCTCTGGTACTGCTCCGTCCGTTTGCCTGGCGTGAGTGGTTAGCAAGTCTTCTCGGACTTTTATTGCCTTTCGTGTATTTTCTGGGCACCTTATATTGGTTCGATATGATGTCTATTTCAAGTATTCGTGCCATACTGCAGCCCTTTTACAACGTAGAATTTTCTACCGTTTACAACAACACCTATATTCTGTTATTTGCGATACTTTCATTAATTCTGCTCGCCTCTATCTGGAGTTTTTCAAGAGAGTTGGGCACATTTGCCAAGTTACGTACCCGGAAGTACCTGATATTGATGGTATGGTTTTTTCTTTTTGCGGCTTTGAGTTATCTGGTTTCTGTAAAACGCTCGATGGTAAGTTTGTCGTTTTTAGCAATCCCCTTTTCGGTTATCATTTCCAATTATTTCCTTTCGTTGCGAAATCGTATACTTGCAGAAACAATTTTCCTGCTTCTTCTGGTAGCAGTTATTTATAACCAGGTGCTTTATTTTCTAACTTTTTACCCTGTTTGATTCATGCCAAATTCTGTTATCCGCGTCGGTGTTGTTGTATTTCCCGGGTCAAATTGTGATCAGGATATGATAGATGCGCTTTCGGCTTATCCTGAAGTAAGTGTTAACAAACTCTGGCACAAGGAGCATGATTTGCAACAGAGCGACCTTGTAGTGCTACCTGGCGGTTTTTCTTTCGGAGATTATCTGCGTTCGGGTGCAATTGCCCGTTTCTCACCCATCATGCGCGAGGTTATTGATTTTGCCGGAAAAGGTGGAAATGTCTTTGGGGTTTGTAATGGATTTCAGGTATTATGTGAGTCAGGCTTATTGCCTGGTGCACTATTGCACAACACCAGCAATCGTTTTATTTGCCGGAATACCTGGATTATGCCTGAACCAAACAACAGTGCCATTACGGCAAAGCTGGCGCCCGGGCAGGCACTTCAAGTACCTATTGCTCACGGCGAAGGGCGATTTTATGCCAATGAAGATACCTTGCGTATGATTCGCGATGAACAGCAGGTAATTTTTCGTTATTGCAGTGAATATGGTGAGAAAGCAGATGAATACAACCCTAATGGCGCCATTGAACATATTGCCGGAATCTGCAATCAAAAGCGCAATGTTTTTGGCATGATGCCCCACCCTGAGCGCGCTGCTGATGCTGTACTAGGCAATACTGACGGGCGGCTTATACTCGACAGCCTGATGCACACCCTGTTTGACCTACCGGCATTGGTTTTAGACACCCACAATGCCCATAGTGTAGTTTCATAACAAAATCAGGCCTGAGAGGGCATTAAAAACACAATAAGCTGCCAATGAACCACTTACATGGTTTCGACATAATCGAGGTCTTTGGCAAAGGTTTCATGAGAGTATAATACTGAAAGCAAGGCTAACAGGATGCATGCCAAACCAACAGTAATGGCACTTCCTGTAGTTCCAAGCGGTTGTTCAAGCAGTTTGAACGCCCAGGTTATCGGAATCAGTGCACCACGTACAAAATTGGGCACCGTGGTGGTTACAGTACTGCGAATATTGGTACCAAACTGTTCAGCTGCCATTGTCACAAAAAGTGCCCAAAATCCGGTAGAGACTCCAATGAGGAAGCATATCCAGTAAAAATAGGCAACTGATTTTCCGGCAGTTGTAAAGAAATACATAAAAATCATTATCACGCAGAAAATCAGGTAGGTTACGACCACCTTTTTCCGGCTTTTCCAGATCTGGCTGAGCAAACCACTCAGTAAGTCGCCCGCCGACAGGCCAAGATATGCATACATTACTGCATGCCCGTTGACCACTTCTCCGTTTACCTTGATGATACCTGCGGTAGCAAAATCTTGTGAGAGTGCGATTAGGATACCAATGGCGTACCAAACAGGAAGGCCAATCATTATCGCACGTAAGTACCGTAGAAATCTTTCTCTTTGGGCAAAAAGGGCAAAGAAGTCACCCTTTTTTGCCCCCCCATGGTGCATTTTACTGAACATGGCTGATTCAAGGGTTCCCACACGAAGGAGCAGCAGCATCAAACCCAGCACCCCACCGATGATATAGGCGATTTGCCAATTTTCAAGGCTGGTTCCTGTAATAGCATGAATCAGCCCTGAAAGCCCTTTGGGGTTACCCGTCAGTTCAGCAACATATTCTTCACCGCCGACAAAAGCAGCCAGAACGGCTCCCAGCACCCCGAAAGTTACAATAATCATGGTGCCATAGCCCCGTGTTTCTTTGCTCATCACCTCGGCCACCAATGTGATACCAGCTCCCAATTCTCCAGCAAGACCAACACCTGCAATAAACCGTACAAATGCATAAGAAGGTATATCTGTTACAAATGCATTGGCAATATTGGCCAATGAGTACATGAGGATCGAGCCGAATAAAACCTTAATCCGTCCTTTTTTATCCCCAAGAATCCCCCAAAGGATACCTCCGAAGAGCATTCCGCCCATCTGCCAGTTAAACAACTGGATACCGTTGTTTTTAAGGCCTTCAGGATCGGTTATACCAAGACTGATAAGGCTGTCGTGTTTGATTACATTAAACAGAATCAGGTCGTAGATATCCACAAAATAGCCCAGGGCGGCTACAATAATCAACATCCAGCCTTGAAGGTTCAGCTTTCCTTTTTGGGGCATCCTTTATTTAATTAGTTTTTGAATCCAGTTAAATGCATAGAGAAGAACCTCATCTCTTTCTGGTTCATTGTGAATTTCATGGTACAGGCCGTTCCATAATTTCAGCTCTGATACGATATGTGCTTTTAATGCAAACTCTTCTGTAGCATGAAAGTTGGTAATTCGGTCGGCCGTGCCGTGCATCAGCAAAGCAGGCACTTTAAGTTCATTGGCATGCCGCAGGGCGAAGTGCCCGGCATTGAAGATATTTATAAAGAAACTGGCTGTAATCCGGTCGTGTACATAGCGGTCGCGCTGATAGGCTTCAACCACCGATTTATCGCGTGAAAGGTCTGCAACATTCAGCCCGGTACTTTGGGTAAAGCCCGGATAAAGGTTGTTCATCAGTTTAGCCAGTTTAATCTTAAAAGGTGAAGGTTCAAAAGCCAAACGCAGATAGGGCGCCGTCACCACCACCCCTTTGAGTCCGGAGGGTCTTTTGATTGTATAATTCAGCGCAATGTTACCACCCAGGCTGTGCCCCCAAAGTATAACGGGTTTGTCTTTAAACTGCAGTCGCACCCTTTCAAGCATTTCCCCTACTCCATCAAGCAGCTGGTTAAAATGGACAATATGCCCCCTTTTACCTTCTGATTTTCCATGTCCGCGCTGGTCGAAAGCTACCACAGCGATACCTTTTGTGGCGAAGAATTCGGCAAATTCTCTGTAACGACCGCTGTGCTCACCAATGCCATGAACAAGTGCGATAACGGCATCAACCGTATCAGTTGGTTGCCATAACTGCCCGAAAATTTTAATTTTTTCAGAGCCAGTGCGCCATGAGAAAGTAGTATGTTGCATATTTAAGCAGCGTAAAAATAGAATTTTCAGAAAGATTCTTTGCTTTGTATAATTGAATTCTTCACCATGATAAAAATAATTCTAAAAGTATCCGGGCTGCTGATTGCGGTTTGTTTGCTTGCCTTTATTGCTTTATTAGGCTATTCAACCATTACAGATGAGAAGCCAAGCAAGGTAGAAATAATCCCATTAACCGGTGATGGGAAGGTGGCCATTGTACCAGATACTTTTAAGGTACTGATATGGAACGTCGGTTATTGTGGTTTGGGTGCCGAGATGGACTTCTTTCACGACGGGGGTAAAACCGTTCGGGCATCTGAAGAACTGTCAGCCAGATACAGAAGTGAAATTGCTTCTTTTCTGGCCGGCATGCGCGACAGTGTTGACTTTATAATGCTCCAGGAGGTAGACCGGGCAAGTAAGCGGAGTTATTTTATTGACCAGATGCAGGTAATTGGCAATGAGCTGCCAGGCTTTTATGGTGCTTTTGCCTGGAATTACAAGGTAAGTTTTGTTCCGGTGCCCTTCAGGATACCTTACGAACCTTATGGCGCAACTAATGGGGGCCTGGTTACATTTTCAAAATACAGGCCTTTGATTTCATACCGGATACAATATCCGGGCGGCTTTTCATGGCCTACCAGTTTGTACATGCTCGACCGATGTGCTTTGGAGCAGCATTTTAAGCTAAGCAATAACCGTGAAATGGTTTTGGTAAACACACATAATACTGCCTATGACGAAACAGGTGAAATAAAACGCGAGGAAATGCAATTCATCCGTGAACGTTATTCAAAAGCTTCATCAGGTCGCAAACTGGTTTTGCTTGGGGGCGACTGGAATCAGGTTCCGCCAGATTTTGTGGTAAATCCCCGGCAAAAGGTAGCTCCCGGTTATACTGCCCAGGCTTTAGACGCTTCATTATTGCCAAATGATTTTGTAGCCATACACGACACAGCGCATACCAACAGGGCTTTACTCAGGCCATACAAAGCAGGTGAAACCTTTACAACCCTGATTGATTATTTCATTGCTTCACCACAATTGAAAGTTCTTCATGTAAAGACAATCAACATGGATTTTCGTTGGTCTGACCACCAGCCGGTGCTGCTAACCCTGAGCAGTCGTTAATTACTGCCAATATTTATCAGCCAGGTAAATCAGTACAGCCATTGATGCGGCACCCATCTCGAGTTCGCGTTTGTTGATAGCATCAAAGTTATCGTTTCCGGCATGATGATAGTCGAAATAACGCTGTGAATCAGGGATGTACCCAACGCAAATGGTACCATGTTTTCTCAGTGGGCCTATATCGGCGCCACTGCCGCCCTGCACCAAATCGGTTAATCCGTAGGGTGCTATGAGCTTACTAAATCTTTGGAAAAACGCAAGTGTATCGCCTCCGTGATCTATGGAGAACCCACGTGGTGTAAATCCTCCCCGGTCTGACTCAATTGCAAAGCGGTGAACCTCGCCTTTTTCTTTGGCGAGTTCAGCATATTTTAAACCGCCACGCAAGCCGTTTTCTTCGTTCATAAACATCACTGCACGCAATGAGTGTTTAGGCTTATACCCCAACATTTGCAGTAGTCGCAACGCTTCCATGCTTTGCACGCAGCCGGCACCGTCATCATGGGCACCCTGTGCTAAATCCCAGGCATCGAGGTGTCCCCCCACAACAATGTATTCATCCGGGTTGGTATTGCCATTTAACTGCCCTACTACATTATGCGATGGTGCATCGGGATGTGTTGTGCAGTTTATCGTATAGGTTAAAAGGAGTTCAGGGTCTTTTTTTAGTATTTCGCTCAACAATTCGGCCCCTTTAGTACTGACGGCTGCGGCAGGTATTTTCGGGTACTGTGGGTCATAATGCATATTCCCGGCATGTGGAAAATCATCAATCAGGTGGGTCATTGAGCGTACAATTACGGCCACAGCACCTAATTTTGAAGCTTTTGATGCGCCTGAGCCCCGTTGATCAACTGCGCCTCCGTATGCCCTAAAGGTGTGAATATGGCGATCATCAAACGGGCGGTTGAAGAAAACAATTTTATCTTTTACCTTTTCGGTACCCAGCTTCTCAAGTTCGTCAAAGTTCTTCACCTCGATAACTTTCCCTGAAATTCCGGCTGCCGGGGTGGCAATACTTGAGCCCAGCGCACAAATTTGCAAGTTATGTTTTTGTTTGCCGCTGACAAATGAAGCTTTGCTGATATTTCCTCTTTCCCAATGGGGCACCATTACATCCTGCAAAAACACTTTGTCGAAACCGTAATCTTCCATTACCGATCGGGTATATACTACGGCATCTTCGGCTCCTTTTGAGCCACTCAGACGTGGTCCGATTTGGGTGCACAGGTGCTCAAGTACACGATAACAGTCGCCCTTGGTAAGTGCCGCATCGAAGATTTGCCGGATAAATAAAGAGTCTTCCTTGTTCTGTGCATGGAGGTTGGAGAACAGAAACAATGTACCGGCCAGCACCACAGCGGCAAGGCGTGATTTTAGGAATAGTGTTGTGTTCATATTATACTTATAAAAAACGCCGGAGGCCCGAATGAACCGGCTCCGGCGTTTGAATAAAGAAACTTCGGAACGGTTAGTTCTTTATGAATTTTTTAGTGATGGTGCCACTCTCAGATGAGATGCTTAGCAGGTAAAGCCCTTGCGCCAGGTTACCAAGCTGAATGGTTCGTTTTAAAGAAGCTGTCAATTGGCAATTTTCGCTGTGAACAATCTGACCAGTAGGGTTCAGAATGTTGATAGTAGCATTTTCATTGGTGGCCCCTGTGAAATCGAGGTTCAGCACATCCTGTGTCGGCACCGGATGAATCAGCAGGTTTGCATTGGCTTGTAAGTCATTGATACCCACTAATTTCTTCACATCAACCAGAATAGTAATTGAGTCGGTACCACATTCATTTGTCACTACCAGTTTCACCGGATATTCGCCATCAAAGGGGAAGGTGAAAGTGGGGTTTACGCTTGTAGTTGTTGCTGCGCCAAAGTTCCATAGGTAAGTCACACCATTTTCAGAGGTATTGGTAAACTCAATCAGGTAGCCTGAAGGTTGTGTGTATGTAAAGTTGGCCGTTGGGGCATCTGCAGCTGAGATGCTAATCACAGCAGACTGTGCAGGGCAGCCACCAGTGCCATTGGCAGAAACACTATAATCACCGGCAGCAGTAACAACGATACTGTTGCTGGTTTGTCCGCCGGGGCTCCAGTTGATACCGGTGTAGGTATTGGGGATACTAAGTGTGATGGAGCCACCGCAGAGGTTATTTACACCGGCCGGGTCACTTGTTACAACGATTTCCTGGCCTGGAGCGATGGCGAAGTCGGTGCCATTAGGGCTTCCATTTACTACGGGGTCGGTAGAGACAACCCGCACGCGGTAGCCGGTTCCGTTGGCAGCTCCGGCAGGGATGGTAGCGTTAACGTTTCCTGAATTGCCGTTAGATGCAAGCGTACCAATTGCAGTAGGGTTTGCAAAGCTGCCATTTGCATCAGAGAGTTCAACTTTGTAGGTATTGCCGGATGCAAAAGTACCTGTTGAGGTAAATGGAACAACAATATCTGCGCCGGGGCAATAGCTTGCACCTGCGGTAAAGGTTGTAGTAATGGTAGGCGTTACGCTACCTGAATTACCTTTGATGGTGATTTCGTCAATCGAGAAGGCAGGGTCAGCTGCTCCTCCACCGCCTGCCTGAACCCACATAAAAGCAAATCTCAGGTCGGGCTGGTTGTCAAATACCGGGTTGGTAATCGGAGCTACTTTTGTCCAGGTATCAATCTGAGAATAGGTAGTGGGGTTTTGTACCCAGGTTGTACCACCGTCAATACTGTAAAATGTTTTACCATAATAGCGTGTTGTGTTGGAGGCATGTCCGTAGCAGAGTGTCCAAAAATCAAGACTTACATTGGTATATCCCACGGTTGACACTGCTGTATTCATTTTGGTAAGCACGTTGCCGGTTACCCCGCTAAAACCTGCGTTAAAGCTGGCGTTGTCGGTCATGTCGCTTTTAATGTGCATATACTTACTTTCGGGACCTCCGGTAATTCCTCCCGGTTGGGTGGGCGTTTGTCCGCCAAAAAACCCGCCATCATAGACGTTGTTTATTACCCATGTGTTACTGCCGCCGGTTTGGCTGCCCATATCGCTGGCATTGAGCGTAAAAGCTGGTGTTCCGGAGTTAAAGTTCTCTGAATAAATGACCGTTTGGGCATTTAAGGAGGTAATACCCAAGAGGGTAGCCATCAGCAAGCCATGGCTTGCTTTTGAAAAATTATTGAACATAGATATTGAAAGGTGTATTTAGTTTTTAATGATTCGGTAAGATGCCTGACCGCGCGGGGTATTGATTTTAACCAGATAAATACCACTGGCGAGTTGTTTAAATGGAACAGGGAAAGTTTGTGTACCGTTTAAGTGGCGATTTTCGTTATACACCTGTGCTCCTCTGGCATCCAGTACTGCAATCTGTGCGTTTACCGGTTCTTTGGTACTGAGTGTAATTTGCAGGTCTTGTACGAGCGGGTTTGGAAAGAGGCTGATTTCGTCGAACAACTTAACGTCTTCCATACCCAGTAGTTTTTTCACCTCCACCATGATGGTGATTGAGTCGGTGCCACATTCGTTGGTAACTACCAATTTCACCGGATACTCACCATCGAATGGGAAGGTGAAGGTAGGATTCACACTGGTTGTGGTTGCCGAACCGAAGTTCCATACATAGCTTACACCATTTTCAGAAGTATTTGTAAACTCAATAAGATAACCAGAAGGCTGGCTATATGTAAAGTTGGCTGAAGGGGCATCAGCGCCGGAGATGCTAATCACAGCAGACTGTGCAGGACAGCCACCAGTACCATTGGCAGAAACACTGTAATCGCCGGCAGCAGTAACAACGATGCTGTTGCTTGTTTGTCCGCCCGGAGTCCAGCTGATACCGGTGTAGGTATTGGGGATACTTAGTGTGATAGAGCCACCGCAGAGGTTATTTGCACCGGCAGGGTCACGTGTAACGACAATCTCCTGGCCTGGTGCGATAGCGAAAGCATTGGCGTTGGGTGTGCCGTTCACAGTGGGGTTGGTAGAAACTACGCGTACCTTGTACCCTGTTCCGTTAGCCGCTCCGGCGGGGATGGTAGCGTTAACAGTGCCTGAGTTGCCTGTAGAAGAAAGGGTTCCGATATCGGTTGGGTTAGCGAAGCTGCCGTTGGCATCTGAAAGCTGTACTTTGTAGTTATTACCAGCGGTAAAAGTACCTGTTGAGGTAAAAGGCACATTTATCTGTGCTCCGGGGCAGTAGGAGGCATCAGCATTAAAGGTAGTTGTAATGGTAGGGGTTACACTCCCTCCGTTTCCGGCAATCAGAATTTCATCAACAGCGAGGCTTGGCTGGAGCGGCGCCGGGTTCACTGTATTGTATTTAGAAACAGAAACAAAGCGAAAGCCAATCCGTAATTGAGCGAGGTTATCAAATACTCCCGGGCTTGCCGGATAGGTTTCACTTTTCCAGGTAGGCTGGTTGTACATCTGGTCTTTTGCAAGCACCCAGGTAGATCCGCCATCTGTGCTGTAATACAGCTGCGCATAATTTTCATTCGAGCCTGCGTTCAGCCAATAGAATGTAAGTTGAACACCAGTTTTACCAAGTGTAGAAATGTCGTTGGCCATTTCAGAAAAGTAATAAAGTTCTCTGTCTCTTGGCTGGATGCGGTCGTCGCCGGCAGGATTAATACATGCGTTTAATGCTGGTGGGGTTTGGCTGGCATAGGCGTCGCCCACTAAGTGCATATATTTACTTTGGGGTGCACCCGTAACCGGACCGGGCTGGTCAGGTGTAGCTGCAATATTTCGGATACAAAATCCTGAAATACCGTAACCACAGCCACCTGCATAGATATTATCTACTGAAAAGTGATTTGAATTATCTGATGCGGGCAAAGTGGCTTTTCCGTCTATGGTTCTTACTGTACTAAGGCTAAATGTATGGCCTGAACCATTAAAATTTTCACTATAAATGGTTGTTTGTGCATTGACAACTCCTGCAACAGAGAGCAGAAATAAAAATGCAAGAATCGGGTAAATTTTGTGACTCATATTTTATTGGTTTGTAAAATGAGAAAGCGTGCAAGATATGGTTTGTGGCAAATGTAAACAAATTGGTGAATTATTGAAATAAATCTCTGTCTATAGCGGTTTTTGATTGTAGCTGACAAAAACCTTGCCCTTGCAAAAGAATGATGTGCAATTTCTATTAGACTTTGCGTAGTAGTTTACTTTTATTCGCGGGTTTTTGAGTCTATAAGAATAGTAACCGGTCCGTCGTTGATAAGTTCAATTTGCATGTCGGCAGCAAATACACCGGTTTTCACGGTACGGCTCATTTCTTTGGTTAATTGTTGGCAGAACATCTCATATAATTTTGCGGCCATTTCAGGTTTTCCGGCTCTGATAAATGAGGGTCTGTTGCCTTTTTTGGTAGATGCGAAAAGTGTGAACTGGCTGATTACCATTGCTTCGCCATGAATATCGTTTACCGAGAGGTTCATTAAGCCATCCTTGTCTGAGAAGATGCGCATACCGGCAATTTTCGCAGCGAGCCATATTGCGTCTTCCAGCAGGTCATCCTCTCCTACTCCAAGCAGTACCAGGAGGCCTTTTTCGATACGGGCATGTTGTTTTCCGGCGATATTTACGCTTGCCTTGTTTACCCTTTGAATAACTGCTCTCATGTTTTAAGCATCCAATTCGTTCGACTGGATGATTCCGCAATATGAATCATAGCGTTCAGGTGCAATTTGGTGGTTTTCAGCTGCCAGGCGTACAGCGCAATCAGGTTCATGCAGGTGCTGGCAATTGGCGAAACGACACTCTTGGGCAAAGTGAATAAATTCAGGAAAATAATGTCGCAGTTCATCTGGCTGGATGTCAATCAGGCCAAACTCTTTTACGCCGGGTGTATCAATAAGCCATGTATCCGGTTCAATTTCAAACATTTCGGCAAAGGTAGTGGTGTGTTTGCCTTTATTATGTGCAGAAGAAATATCTCCCGAACGAAGATTCAGTGAAGTGTTCAGACTATTAATAAGGCTTGATTTGCCTGAGCCTGAGTGTCCGCAGAGCAGGCTTATTTTTCCTTTCAATGTTGCTTTAAACTGGTTAATATTTTGGTTTTCGGTTGCCGACAATGCAATAACTGAGTAAGCGGCTTCCTGGTACAGTGTAGTGAAGTATCTGAGTAAAGCTTGTTCATCTTCTGTTTTGTAGAGGTCAGATTTATTGATTACAAGCATTGCCGGTATTTGGTATGCTTCGCAGGTAATCAAAAAGCGGTCAATAAATCCTGTTGAAGTTCTGGGTGAGTGCAAACTGGCCACGAGTATTGCCTGGTCGAGGTTTGCGGCAATGATTTGTGCCTGTGCAGAAAGGTTAACTGATTTCCGGATGATATAATTTTCACGAGGGCAGATGTCGCTAATCAGCAGTTCACCGGGGTTTGCATCGTCAAGCAGCACACGGTCACCGACGGCTACCGGATGTGTTGTACGCAGGCCTTTTGTACGCAGCAGGCCTTTCATCCGGCAATTATGTACAGAGCCATCGGGCAGGCGCACATTAACAATACTACCGGTATGCTTTACTACCAGGCCTTCCATTGCCATTAGCCGTCAATTATGTTTAGTAACGCAGCCATTTTATGAGCTCTGACCATGACACCCGTTTGCCGTACATGAGGATGCCCGTGCGGTAAATTTTTCCGGCCAGCCAGGTAGTTCCGACAAATCCGGCAATGAGTGCAAGTGCCGAGAGGATTAATTCAACAACTGGTACACCAAAAGGCAGGCGCACCATCATGATTACCGGTGATGTGAATGGAAATATAGACAACCATTTAGCCAGTGCTCCGGCGGGTTCATTGACAACTGCCTGGGCCATGACAAATGAGAAAATCAGCGGGATGGTGATGGGGAGCATGAATTGTTGGGTATCAGCTTCACTGTCAACAGCAGAGCCAATTGCGGCGAAGAGGGCGCCATAGAGGAGGTATCCGAAAATAAAATAGAAGATGAAAAATGGCAGAATCACTTCCCAGTTTATCCGGCCAATGCCATCAAGTAATTGGTTAACCACAGCTGCTTCATCCACTTTGGGACCTGTACCTTCGGGGCTTTTCATCATCATTTGCTGGATATTTTCAGCGCTGTATTTGTCTTTGATTACCACCCCGGTAAACACGCTGTATATACTTCCGGTAAGCACAATCCAAAGTAAAAATTGGGTTAATCCGACCAATGCGATGCCAATAATTTTGCCCATCATCAATTCGAAAGGCTTTACTGAAGAGATGATAACTTCGACAATTCGGTTGGTTTTTTCTTCGATGACGCCTCTCATAGCTTGAGCGCCGAAGAGGAATATAAACAGGTAGATAAGAAGGCCGGATAGCCAGCCGAGGATGGTGTTGATTTCAACGTCGGTATTGGATGTACCCGGCTGGAGGGGGGTGATTGGCAGTGGTACGTTCGAATTGAGTTTCACGCTTTCAACAAGCGCCTGGTCAACATTTTGTGATTGCAGTTGTAGCCGTTCAATTTGTCGTTCAAGTTGTGCACGCACATAGGATTTCACGCCCAGAGATACCTGATCGGCAGCATAAAATCTGATATTTTGCTGCAAATGCCGGATATCATTGTCCTTAAATACCGGCACATGTACAACGCCGTAATACCTTTTTGACACAGCAATTGCGCGGGCTTTTTTCAGGTCTCTGCCTTCGTACACAAAAATAATATCGTCGTTATTTTTCAGGCCGTGGTCAAGGATTCCGGTTTCATCTACAACCAGGATTATTTTGGTAGAGCTTCCCACATCGGCCAGCAGTACAGGCACAATCATGAGGGCACCCATTAATAGTGGTCCGAGGATGGTCATGATAATAAATGACTTTTTCCGAACGCGGGTGAGGAATTCTCTGGTAATGATTAAGCCAATCTTGCCCATGTTTATTGTGGGGTTTGTACTGTTGAAATAAAGATGTCATTCATGGTGGGGATGACTTCGTTGAATCTGACTATTTCGCATACCGGCAGAATGGCTTTGAAAAGGTCATTGGCAGTGTTGTTGCCCAATAGTTTGAGTTTTACCGAATGATTGTTATCCTGGTGTTTTTGTTCAATTATTTCAGCGCCTGCCCAGAGCGCATTTGCAAATGAGGGCATATTGCCTCTGAAGTCGAGTTCATACACATGTGTTCTGTGTTGTTGGCGGATATCGTTGAGTTTTCCATCGAGGATTTTCTTGCTTTTATGAATCAGTGCAATATGGTCGCAGAGTTCTTCAACAGTTTCCATTCGGTGGGTAGAGAAGATGATGGTTGCTCCCTGGTCTTTCATGCGAATAATTTCGTCGCGGATAAGGCTTGCATTTACCGGGTCGAAGCCTGTAAAGGGTTCATCAAAAATCAGTAGTTCAGGTTCATGAATAACGGTAACGATGAACTGTACCTTTTGGGCCATCCCTTTTGAGAGTTCTTCAACCTTTTTGGTCCACCAGTCTTGAATTGCGAATTTCTCGAACCAGGTTCTTAGTCTGCGTTTTGCTTCTTGTTCACTGAGGCCTTTCAGGCGTGCCAGATAGAGGCATTGTTCGCCCACCTTCATTTTTTTGTAGAGGCCACGTTCTTCGGGCAGGTAACCAATTTGGTTCACGTGCGCCCTTTTCATGGGCACGCCCTTGAACCAGACGCTTCCCTGGTCGGGGCCTGTGATTTGATTGATAATTCGGATAAGGGTTGTTTTTCCGGCGCCGTTAGGTCCGAGAAGTCCGTAAACGGTACCCTGCTTTACTTCGATACTCACATCATCGAGAGCGCGGTAAGAGCCGTAATTTTTAACAATATTTTTTGCTTCAAAAAGCGGTTGATCCATAATTTTTGCCGGATGGTTGGCAAATGTAGCCAAACCCTTTTTATTGGAAGTATTCCTTCATACGGTCGAAGAAGCTCTTTTCTTTTTTTCCCGGATTGGGTGCGAAGTTGGGAGATTTTTGTAGCTTTTCAAGTGTTTCTTTTTCGTCGGCTGACAGTGTTTGCGGTGTCCACACATTGACATCTACGAGGAGGTCTCCGCGTTGGTATCCTTGCACTTCCGGCAGGCCTTTGCCTCTAAGGCGGTAAACTTTTCCGCTTTGCGTACCCGGTTCGACCTTGAACTTTGCTTTTCCTTCGAGTGTAGGTATTTCGATGGATGTACCGAGGGCTGCATCTGCGAAGTTGATATAGCAATCGTAGTAGAGGTTATTTCCGTCGCGTTTAAGTTCAGGATGTTCAATTTCTTCGATAGTTACCAGCAGGTCGCCTGGTATTCCGCCACGTGGTGCGGCGTTTCCTTTTCCGGCCACATTGAGTTGCATCCCTTCGCCCACTCCGGCAGGTATTTGAATAGTGATTACTTCTTCATCGCGAACGATTCCGTCACCGTGGCAGGTTTTGCATTTGTTGGCGATAGTTTTTCCTTCTCCGTTACAGGCAGGGCAAGTGGAGACGGTTTGCATTTGCCCAAGGATGGTATTGGTGACCCTTGCCACTTTTCCGGCGCCTTTACAAGTAGTACAGGTATTAAATGATGAGCCTTTTTCAGCACCTTGTCCGGAGCAGGCCTTACATGGCACAAATTTGCTCACCTTGATTTTCTTTTCAACGCCTTGTGCAATTTCTTCGAGGGTGAGTTTCACCTTTATGCGAAGGTTAGTGCCTTTGTGTACGGTACGGCCTTGTTGCTGGCCGCCAAAGCCACCGAACCCGCTAAAACCGCCACCGCCGAAGATATCGCCGAACTGGCTAAAGATATCTTCCATGCTCATTCCGCCGCCGCCGAATCCTCCGGCCTGGCTTCCGGCGCCACCCATACCCTGATGTCCGAAACGGTCGTAACGGGCGCGTTTATCGGGGTCGTTCAACACTTCATAAGCTTCGGCAGCTTCTTTAAAATGTTCTTCAGCGGCTTTATCACCGGGGTTTTTATCCGGATGGTATTTAATAGCCATTTTCCGGTAGGCTTTTTTCAGCTCCTGTTCATCGGCATTTTTAGATACGCCGAGTATTTCGTAATAATCTCTTTTAGCCATTTTGTGTTCGTTTCAAATATCAGGAACCTACGACCACTTTGGCGTATCTGATTACGTTACCGTTTAGTGAGTAGCCTTTTTCGACTTCATCGAGCACAGTGCCTTTTTGTTTTTCGTCTGGTGCGGGGATGCTGGTAATAGCTTCGTGGAAGTCGCTGTTAAAAGGCTCGCCGATGGATTTCATTTCTTCCAGGCCTTTTTGGATAAGCAGGTTTTTAAATTTCAGGTGCACCAATTGAATACCTTCACGAATACCTTCAAGGTCATTTGATTGTTCCATTGCTTTGGCAGCCCTGTCAAAATCGTCAAGTACCGACAAAAGTGCTGTAATTATGTCAGCTCCTGCCGTCTTGGTCAGTTCAATTCGTTCGCGGGCGTTTCGTTTTTTAAAGTTATCGAACTCAGAGTACAGGCGCAGGAAGCGGTCGTTTACATCGAGGTATTTGCTTTTCCAGTCATCGGCCGGTTGTTCAGTCACGACAGGTTCAGGCTCGCCGGAAACGGCTTCGTTTTCATTGGCTTCAGGCAGGCTTTCGGCAGGATGGTTTTGCAGATT
Source organism: Bacteroidia bacterium (assembly GCA_019695235.1). Taxonomy (GTDB): domain Bacteria; phylum Bacteroidota; class Bacteroidia; order M30B66; family M30B66; genus JAIBAI01. The sequence goes on from JAIBAI010000041.1 coordinate 28,379, forward strand.
ATCTTCTCCGGTATCCGTTGTCTGGTCAAAGATTTGATTGCTCATTTTATTCAATATTTTTTTAAGGTGCGTCCGCATATATGCAGCAGCAGCCTGACAAGCTTAATGCCAGAAAGGTATTGCCGTCAAATTGGCAGGTTTTGCAGGATGATGGTTTATTTAACGTGGCGGGCGATTTCCTGCTCCAGATTAGGACCACGGAGGCCTTTTGCGATAATAATTCCATTAGCATCGAGCAGGAAGTTTGCCGGGATGCTGTTAACACGGTAAATCGCAGCGGCTTGTGATTGCCAGCCCATCAGGTCGCTGACATGGTATTTCCAGGTAAGTTTATCTTTTTGAATTGCGTTTACCCATGCATCTTTGTTTTTATCAAGTGAAACGTTGTAGATGGCAAATCCTTTGGCATTTTTGAATTTCTTATCCTGAAACTTATTGTAAGTACTTACTACATTAGGGTTTTCCATCCGGCAGGGGCCACACCAGGAAGCCCAAAAATCAACCAGTACCAGATTACCACGCAGTGATGAGAGTTTTATAGGTTTGCCATCAGGGTCATTGAAGATTAATTCAGGTGCTTCCTGCCCAATTTCAAGGCCGACGGGGGGATTTGAGTTTTTATCAGAAGCAGGCATAAATCCGTAAAGAACAAATGCTATGGCACTAAGGGCAATTAAGATTTGAATGCGTTTCATTGGAGGAATATTGTTGCGAAAATAAGAATTTATTTCATTTGCAAAAACCGAGCCACTATGAGATAATGGCGATGTTGCCAGGAGTTATTCAGGTGCAGCCGCCAGGTTATTGGGACGCAAGCCAAGCTTTCAGGCAAAAGCCAAAGCGTTTCATATATCCAAAGGTTTCATATAC